>JBJTJB010000312.1:0-4437 GCA_046095245.1 Bacteroidota bacterium
CCGTTTAACATTGCACAAAGCAACAATTGGCCATCCGGCGCATCGAATGCCATTATTTTCACCGTTGTTATAAATAACAAACCGTGATCGGTTCCCGCTTTTCGGTGGATGTGTAGTTCAGCGGGGACTTTTACGGCGCGGTTGTCAACGATGAGCTATCGAAAACCGTCGACTATGTGGAGGTGCATCGCATCGTTCGCGAAGAGATGGCGATCGCTTCCAAACTCATCGAGCATGTGGCCGGGCGCATCCTGAACCGCATGAAGGAGCGTTTTCCGATGGTCCAGTCCTGCCGGGTTGAAATCACAAAATACAACCCGCCGGTGAACGGTCCATTGGGAGAGGCGGTTTTCAGCATCGAAGGCTGATGGCCGAACACGGGCATCAGGGATGCGCGATGTTCATCAACATATAATCGATGTTGCCGGTTTGGCTGTGACATCCGCTGCACGAAGCCCCTTTTTTGGATGCAGGCTCCGCTACCGATTTATCCTTGTTGACATACCCCCAAACCCAACCTTTGGAATCCGCATGGGGGCTATCGCTCCTCTTCAACAGGATGGCATAGCGGTCGAGACCACCAATGCTGTTGCTGAGTTCCTTTACGACCAGTGACCCTTCCGGGAAGAGTGTGCTGTCGATGACCTTGCCGGTTGAATCCAGTGCAGCAGATGCAATAGCATTGTAACGGGTGCGTAGATAGGAAAACGGATGTGCACTGGCACTGCTCTTCGGAAGAAATGAAGCGCTGTTCTTGTACCAGACGAATCCGGAAGTGCTGGAAGCCAAGTCCAGCATCTCCTTGTCGATGCCTTCCGCTTCTTCGTCCTTTTTACAGGCGGTGACAAGGAAAGTAATGCTGATAAACAACAATACAGGCAGTATAAAATTTTGTTTCCTCATCGTAAACATGGTTCAGCTTTCTTTTTGTTTTCCCCAGCCATCCTTGAGGGTGACGGTGCGGTTGAAGACCGGGTGTCCGGCGCTGCTGTCGGCATCGGGTACGAAATACCCTTTGCGCATGAACTGGAAATACTCGCCGGGTTTGGCAGCACTCAGGCAGGGCTCAGCCATCGCACCCTTCACCACGGTGAGGCTGTCGGGGTTGATGTAGTCTTTGAAGTCGCCGGATTCGGACGATGGATCCTCCACACGGAACAGGCGGTCGTACAAACGGACCTCGCAGTTGACCGCCGTTGGTGCATGTACCCAGTGTATCACGCCTTTCACCTGGAGTCCGCTGTTGTCGTGTCCGCTTTTGCTTTCGGGAATATAACGGGCAAGCACAGCCGTGATATGTCCGTCGGCATCTTTTTCGAATCCGGTGCACTCCACAATGTAGGCGCTTTTCAGGCGCACCAGCTTGCCGGGCGCCTGGCGGAAGTATTTCTTCTCGGGCACCTCCATGAAATCGTCGCGCTCGATCCAGATCTCGCGACCGAAGGGGATTTCGCGCGTGGTCTTCTCTTCGGCTTCCGGATTGTTTTCGGTGGGAAGGTGTTCCACATGGCCTTCGGGCAGGTTCTCGATGATGAGCTTGAGGGGATCAAGCACCACCATGGCCCGCGTAGCACGGCGGTTGAGGTCTTCGCGAACGCAGAACTCCAGCAATCCCACATCAATGATGTTCTCGCGGCGGGCCACTCCCACGCGTTCTGCAAAATTCCGGACACTCTCGGGGGTATATCCGCGGCGGCGGAGTCCGCTGATGGTCGGCATGCGCGGATCATCCCAGCCCGACACGTGTTTTTCCTGCACCAGTTGCAGCAGCTTGCGCTTGCTCATCACGGTGTAGTTCAGGTTGAGGCGGGCAAATTCATATTGTCGGCTCGGGTAAAGTCCGAGTTTTTCGATGAACCATTCGTACAGCGGTCGGTGCACTTCGAACTCGAGCGTGCAAATGGAATGCGTGATCTGTTCGATGGCATCACTTTGTCCATGCGCAAAATCATACATGGGAGAAATGCACCAGTCGTTTCCGGTACGGTGATGCGCAGTGTGCTTGATGCGGTACAGGATGGGATCGCGGAAATGCATGTTGGGCGAAGCCATGTCGATGCGGGCGCGTAGCACTTTCTCACCATCGCGGAATTCTCCGTTCTTCATGCGGGTGAACAGATCGAGGTTTTCCTCCACACTGCGTGCGCGGTAAGGGCTGTCTTTGCCCGGCTCTGTGGGCGTGCCCTTCATGGATGCGATTTCCTCTGCACTGCTATCGTCCACGTAGGCCAGTCCCTGCTCAATCAGCTTCACGGCAAACGCGTACAACTGCGGAAAGTAATCGGAGGCGTAGAATTCATTGGCCCAGGTAAAGCCCAGCCAGCGGATATCGGTCTTGATGCTCTCGACGTATTCGGTTTCTTCTTTTTCCGGATTGGTATCGTCGAAGCGCAGGTTGGTCTTGCCGCCGAAGTGGGCAGCCAGACCGAAGTTGACGCAGATGGACTTGCTGTGTCCGATGTGAAGGTACCCGTTGGGCTCCGGCGGGAAGCGTGTCAGTACACGTCCGCCGTGCTTGCCGTTCTTCACATCTTCTGCAATGATCTCTTCCAGAAAATTCGGACCCTTTTCGGTACTCATGGTGCTGGTGTGTATGGGGAATTGGAATAAACAGGGGTTATGCCGTAACAGCCGGCAATGTCTGCAAGGCCTGGTCGATGCGCGCAAGCACTTCCTCGCGGCCCAGGAGTTCAACCATGCCGAAAAGGTCGACTCCGCTGCCTTGTCCGCTGACTACAACCCGGAACAGCTGCAGGACTTCTCCCGGCTTGATACCCTGCGCCGCTGCAAGCGATTCGAAGGCAGACTTGAGTGCCTCGGCTTTCCAGTCGCTGTGGGTGCTGAGGGCCTCACGGGAGGCCTGTACGAAAGTGGATGCGGAGGATGTCCAGCGTTTGGAAACTACTTTCTCGTCGTAGGTACCGGGCTGTTCAAACAGGTAGGCGCCTGTAGCATAAAATTCGTGTTCGAATTGTACGCGCTCCTTCAACAGGTGTATGGCGCCGGTGGCGAAGGCGAGGGTGGCACGTCGATCGTTGGCTCCGTAGCGCAGGATCAACTGCTCACTGAAATTCGTTGCCAGCACTTCATCGCTCTGCTTGCGCAGCCATTGCTCGTTGTACCATTTGACTTTTTCGGGATCGAAGCGGGCACCGGCTTTGTGCACCCGGTCGAAATCGAAGCGCGCAATGAGTTCATCCATGCTGAACAGCTCCTGCTCGGTGCCGTCGTTCCAGCCCAGCAGGGCCAGCATGTTCACAAAGGCTTCGGGGTAATAGCCTTTCTCGCGGTATCCCGACGAAACTTCGCCGGTAGCGGGATCGGTCCATTCGAGGGGGAAAACCGGGAATCCCAGGCGGTCGCCGTCGCGTTTGCTCAACTTGCCATTGCCTTCGGGCTTGAGCAGCAGCGGCAGGTGGGCGTAGTGCGGTTGTGCAACCCCCAGGTAACGGTAAATGAGGATGTGTGCAGGGGCCGAGGGAAGCCATTCTTCGCCACGGATGGCGTGGGTCACTTCCATCAGGATATCGTCCACGATGTGCGCCAGGTGATACGTGGGCATGCCATCGGCCTTGATCAGCACCTTATCGTCCACCAGGGAGGAATCGAAGCTGACCTCACCGCGCACCATATCGGTGAAGCTGATGGTATGTCCCGCTTCGGCCTTGAGGCGGATCACATGCGGTGTACCGCAGGCCAGCAGGGCGCTCACCTCACTGTCGGGCAGGGTCAGGCTGTTGCGCATGGCGGGACGCGAAGCGGCATCGTACTGCCAGCCCGGGTTGCCCAGCGCCTCGGCTGTTTTGCGTGCCTCTTCCAGCTCGGCGGGTGTATCGAAGGCATAATAGGCGTGCCCTTCCGCAATAAGCTTGTTGGCGTTATTGGCATACAGGCCCAGCTCCTTGCGTTCACTCTGCCGGTAGGGGGCATGCGTACCGCCAAAGCCCACACCTTCATCGGGCAGGATGCCGCACCACTTCAACGACTCGATGATATACTCCTCGGCGCCCGGTACATAGCGGTTGCGGTCGGTGTCCTCGATACGCAGAATGAACTGCCCACCGTGCCGGCGTGCAAACAAAAAGGCATACAGGGCAGTCCGGACCCCACCCATGTGCAGTGGACCGGTTGGTGAAGGGGCAAATCGCGTACGAACCATCGTGTAAATCGGAGTACGAAGGTAGGGATTTGGTTCAGTCTTGTTTTCAGTGCCCTGGACCAGAGGCTATGCTGCGGTTCAGTACCGAAACCCCGTATCATTTTTCTATATCATTTAATCATAATCCGGTGGTTGAGCACTAAACCAGAGGCTATGCCACGGTTCAGTACCGAATCCCCGGCCCTTCGGTTCGCTAAAGCGGAACAGGATTCCGCTCGCTTCGGCTGCGCTCAGCACAAGCAGGGACCGGTGATTTTTACGCTCCGCAATCGAATAAA
>JBJTJB010000313.1:0-9280 GCA_046095245.1 Bacteroidota bacterium
GCCCAATGGTATACAAGGGCCGAAAACGAGAATGCAAGTGAGGACCAGAATGCCACCCAACCGATGGACTCCTTAAAACCGACGGCCTTGGGCTTTCGATTGATGACGCCAAGATCGAACAACAACAGGGCGATCACAAAAACGTTGAAGCCAATCCAGAATTCCATGGTGCCCATGGGGCAAAGGTACGGAATCAGGACGCGTGGGATTCGGCAACGAAAGAGCCCTTGCGTTTACATTCCTGTACAAACGAATTTACCACCCCAGGTGTTAATCGGTCACCGACTGCCCGATCAGATTACCGACGGTCCAGTACAAGCGCACCTCCGCAACGGAAAATCGTGATTGCAACTCGGCAAGGCGGATACGTGCAGTGACCAACGCATTTTCGCGGGTGTTCATCAAGAAAACCGATCCCTCACCGCTATTGAAACGAAATTGCTCCCCACTGAGCATACGCTCAGAATCCAGAACCTGTTGCTGTTGGATACTGATTTGGCCAGCCAAGGCTTCAAGTTCATTTCTGGACGCCTGCACGCTGGCCTGGATCTCCCGACGCGATTGCATCAGTTCAAGTTCTGCTTGCCTCACTTTCAAGGAGGCAACACCCAGGCGCCCACGCTCTTCACGAAGGAACAAGGGCATGCTGAATCCAAAACCCCAATTGAAATTATCGTCCAGAGTCCACGAATAATCCTGCTGTTGCCAAGGAAGTCCTCCACCATTCAACAGGTTATAATTTACAGATAATCTGGGCTTGAGTCGCTCAGCAGCCCAACGACGATCGGCTTCCAGCTGACCGATTCGTACTTCGGCACGAATCAACTCGGGATGCGTTGAATCGGCAAGCGAAAGCAGCTTGACAAGTGCCGTTGAATCAGGTATGGCTACAGGTACGGATGCAGGATTGTCGGGAATGACACGATCAGGAATAAGTACAGGGATCAAATCATCGGACCACAAGTGGTTCGCCGCTTCTAGCCGAGCGTTATCCCGCTCGAGAACAGATTGAAGCAAGATTGCCTTTCTGTTTTGCGCCTCAATGAATGCCTCCAATGAATCAATGGCGGGCAGATCCCCCAATAGGACGCGGTCACGAATGGCTGAAAAACGGATTTCCGCCAGCCGGAGGGCCTCTTCATGAAAAGTCACACGGTAATGCGCGAAACTCCAATTCCAGAAATCACCAGCGGTTTGTAGTAGTAAGCGGTTGATTTGACGAACCCTGTCCGCCTCAGCCATGTCAATGGCCAGGCGAGCCTGCTGTAAAGCGGTTCTTCTTTGATCAGTCAGTAATCCCTGTCCTAGCGGAACACTGATCCCGAAGGAGGATAGACCGTCTACCGGATTAAAATCGGAGTTGTCCAGATATACACCGGAGCTTTGATCGTATCCTGCACGCAGATCAAGCCCTGGAAGCGTTGGTACGATCAACCGGCCGCTCCAAATCTGCCAGTACTCCTTCGTGTTGAACTGCTTCTGGTCGTAGTAGGTCTCTATTCGTGGATCGAATGCACCCCGGGCAAGTGTCAGGCCCTTACGAGCCTCTTCATTCAAGGTTTGGGCCTGACGGGCAAGCGGATGATTCTGTATGACAAGCGCCTGGTATTGCGCAAAGGGCATAACCGAGAGGCTATCCGCCATGCATACGCATGCGATGATTGTCAGCGTTACAGATAGAACGATTGAACGAACAATCATTTGGACTTCGATTTGGATTCGCTGTCGTCCGACGTCTTTTCATGAACATGACCTGCACGAGGATCGATGGAGCCCATGTAGTCAGGCGGGAATCCGTTGAATTGACGCCACAACTCGTACCACACCGGAACATCATTGAGCATGATCCACCCGTATGCACCGGAACCGACCCGAAGCTGTTTCGGCCAGGGATCATCGCCGGGATCCGGTACGACCAGAATACGGTAATGGCCCTCTGTATCGATGTTATCAATAACAGCAACCTGGCCGCCGAAGGTGCCGAAGGTATAGCCCGGCCATCCGGAAAAAACCAAGGCAGGCCATCCATCGAACTGGATCCTGACCTTCCGTCCTTTTGCAAGCAGAGGAATATCCATGGGCTTCACATACAACTGAACAGCAAGCGCAGCATTCGATGGCATAATGGTACAGATCGGATCTCCGATTTTGATAGCTTCCCCTACTCCACTCACCCTTGACTGAACCACATAGCCATCCTGCGGAGCAGTAACATAATACAATCCACTGCGAATAGAGAGGTTAGAAAACTCGATATTCAATTTGGATATTTCGCCTTGGGTTTCGTATAGGTATGATAAGGCACTTTGCAACTCTGATTCGGCCTTACTGATTTTAGTGGTGTATTCCGCTTCCAAGGAATTCAACTCGATACCCGCTTTGATAAGTTCATTTTTTGCGGCAAGCAGCCGGTTTTCAATACTGACTACGCGGGCATTGCTTTCCTGTTGTTTCAGGTTGCGTCGCTCGAGTTCATTCAATGCAATGAGTCCTTTCTTGAAAAGCGAATCGGCACGCTTGTTCTGCAGCTGTGCGATTTCGAGATCGCTGCGGATGGCAATGACCTCTGCACTGTCACTACTGACTCTTAGGCGAGCCTGTTCGTAGGTATTTCGGGCCTTATCGATAGCAAGCAGTTTTTCGCGCTGCAAGGCACTCACCTGACGAGCCAATGCCTCAAGTTTATCGGTGGTACTGGTCTGTGTTCCTTCCTTGGCACGAATCTGATCTGCGAGCCGTTCAAGGAGCCGTGGATCGAAATACTTTTCCTGTATCTCGGTAATTTTTACAATGGTATCACCCTTCATGACATGCTGCCCTTCACGCACAAACCAACGGTCGATACGACCGGCAATGACTGATTGTACCGTTTGAGGCCTGTCCTGAGGAAGCCAGGTGGTCATACTTCCATACGAGCGGATGTTCTGTGTCCAGGGCACGAAAAGGATGAGCACCAACAGCACCATCACACCAAAGCAGACGCGGGCGAAACGCCGTGCGTGCCGGGTGTCGGTCAGGACCGAAACTGACTTGAACGTCTGCCCTTTGGTGGTCGGAACGGGAATCTGCATGAATCAGGCTGTTGTTGTTTCGTTCAGCAACTCCCGAAGGTTGCTACTGGTCATATGCAAAGATTCGAATGTGCCCTGCTCATGAACACGACCGTCCTTCATCAGAACCAAACGGCTGGCAGAGCGCATCATAAGCGGATCATTCGACACAAGCACTACTGTCCAAGTGAAAGAGGGCTGAAGCAGGAAATCCAGAATCCGCTTCTTCTCCCTTCGCTCAACTCCCAGAAGAAAATCATCCAGCACAAGCAACTGAGGACGTTCAACGATGTTCCGGGCGATGATGATCTTACGCGAAGCGCTTTCTGAAATCCGTACATTCCCTCCAATCAGTCGCGTATTGAGTCCATCCGGCAGGGAGGATACGAAATCATTCAACCCTGCAGCCTCTATGGCCCACAATACGTTTTCGGGCGTACACGTTGGTCGGCCGATCACGATATTCTCCAAGAGTGTGCCATCGAAAATCCCTTCGTGAGACACATAATCGCCCAGGTGGTCCAATAAGGAGGACTTATCGAGGTCGCGTAACGAAATCCCATTATAGGAAATACTGCCGCTGTAATTGTCGTAGAGCCCGATGAGCAAGTGCGATAAAGTGGTTTTCCCGGAGCCGTTGAAGCCGGAAATGCAAATGCGATCTCCGGAGGAAATATCCAGGTCAACGCCATTCAGCACGTGTTCCTGACGATCAGGGTAACGGTATCGTATATCCTTCAAACTGATGGAAATGCCCTTGTCGGATTGAACCGGAAGACTGATTCCGGAATGGGTTTCAACCGGCAACTCGGTCACATCGGTGATCTTCTCCACACTGACAAGGACATCGTATACGGTATCGAGTTTCAAAATGATCTTCTCAATGGAATTGATGACCAGAATGATGACAATTTCAGCTGCAACAAACTGACCCAAATTGATTTCACGGTTGGTAATCAAAACCACTCCCAATACAAGCAACAAGGCAGTAACGAGTGTCTTGAATAAGACAAAGGTGTAATACTGAACCCGTAGGACCTTGAAGTGCTCTTCCCTCGACTGAATGTAATGGCTCACATAATGATCGGTTTTCTCCAGCGCAAAATTGGTTTTACCAGCCAACTTGAATGTACCAAGTGAACGGGCGATCTCCTCCAGCCAATTTGCCGTCTTGTATTTGAATCCCGACTCTTTCAATGCAGTCCGCAGACCTTTGGGGCCGGTTAAGCGTATCATGCCGTACAGGACCAACACCAACACAAGACCCACCAACAGAAATAGGGGGTGATACGCAGAAAGCAGGATGATTCCGAAAACCGACTGGAGGATCGCTCCGGAAAAATCGATCAGAATGACCGAGAGGCCCTTCATCAAGGAAAGGGTATCGAAAAACCGGTTCATGAGTTCGGGTGGATATACCTTCATGACGGATTCAATCCGAATACGTGGAATACGGAACGCGAAAGCAAAAGCGGTTTTTGCGAAAAGACGCTGATGGATGTATTCGACCAAATGCAGTTGCATGATGGTCATTAATCCGGAAACAAGCACGCCGATCAGAATGAAGATGATCAGGACTACGACCGATGTCATGACTTGACCACTGGATACGAATCCGATCAGACTTTGCACCCCCAGGGGAAGACTCAAGCCTATTAAACCGGTCATGATGGCATACATCAGAATGATGCCGATTTCACGTCGTTCCGGCTTCAGGATCCTAAAAAAACGTCGCATAGCCCGGTAAGGGTGATGCCCGCCCGGGGGATAGGATTCCTCACGGCTACCGATATCGTTCACCGGAAAACAGGTGATGATCCGAATCCGCTCTTCTCCATCTGCTTCCCGAATGAGTTCAGGTTCCAGGCCGGAATCATGAAAGGACTTCAGGTTCAGCGTTTCCGCATCAGATCCTGTGAATCGTTCGAGATGCAGTCCGGAGCCTGTCCTGCTTATCAACACCGGAACTGATGGTTGCTCCTTTGCCCGAAGCATAGCCAAAAAAGGAAATCCGGCTTGCTCGACCAGCTCCTGGAACCGGTCTTCACTCACCGTGTCCATCAAAAATACCGTATCGTGCCGACCGCCCCATTCCACCAATCCGGTGAAAATGGCATCCAGGCTACCAAGATCCTCCTGAACGATTTTGGAAGATTTGAACTCCTCGTCCAGAGGTATCTCACGACCCAACGCTGAAGAAAATCGGCGGGCTATGGTTCCGTAGAGGCTAGGCATGTACAGTTATTTGCGTTTGTGTTTGAGAGACTCACCTAAAAGCAGGTGCAAAGAACAAGCATAGGAGGTGAACAGGGTGTGAAATACGTGTCAGATGAGTGTCAGAATGCCATTGTGAATTGCTTGATTCATAGTCTATTCCATAGCAAGTTCAATGCGGATACCGGCATCCATTATGCCAGGGAGGGGATCCAGACGCATCCCTTGGCTGATTTCGAAGCGGTATTCACCTGTCTGGGGAAAACTCACATTGCGTTTGAACAACACCCGGTTGTCCCAAATATCCCCTAAACCATCTCCAAGCCACTGACCCTCCGGGCTTGCAAGCATGATCTCAAGCGTATCTCGATCGATTTGTCCGTCCGGGAACCGGGTGTTCAGAAAGAGGAAGATATTACTGAAGGGGTAATGGCTTGCATTGCGAAGGTTGATATAAACATTATGCCCGGTAGTGGTATCAGGAATCTGCACCGTGAAAACCAGTGGCTTATCGGCTTGCCAGGCATTTCCTGGTATTTCCTGATACTCATCGAAAAGTGCCGAACGGTCGCAGGCCACAAATGCCGTTAACGAAAGTAAGGCGAAAGCGGATCGGATGAATCCTGGCATTAGCTGCTTGGCGGTTGTGTGTTTGAGTCACCCGGAGTACGACGGGGAGGGCGATTTCCGGAAGCAGTGGGAGCCTGTGAACCTTGCTGCGCCGAAGGAGGTGTATCCGCCCCTTGATTGCCCGGCTGCTGACGGGGTGGGCGTTGTCCGCCCTGTCCGGTTTGATTTGGCTGTGGCCGCTGCGGACCTGCAGGTTGGTTTTGCCGGGGTGCGGGGGAGGTGGCTCCGCCCTGCTGCCGGGGCTGATTATCCCGGTTGGGCCGTGGCTGTTGTTGCTGTGCGGGCTTGTTACCAGGCCCACGGTCAGTACGTTGCTGTTCGCGGCCTTTATTTCGCTGCTGCTGAACCTGAGCGGGCTTATCGGTCTTGGATTCAGCAGGTTTGGGTTGAGCCAAAGCAGGTTGTGATGTAGAACCACCTGTCGCGTTGGACTTTTCGCCCGGCTTTTTCTTCTTTTTCTTTTTCTTCTTACGATCCATCCGGGTCAGGCTATCCTGCCCCACCACATCGTCATAACCCAGCTCTTCAGAATCGTCCTCCAGCTCAAGCGCTCCCACATCCTCTGGTTTTTGACCCGCTTTGTTCAACGCGATGATCTCCTTCACACGATCGACGCTCATCGGGATCCACTGCTCGGCACCGACAAACGGGCGGTCCTCACCGGGTCTTACTTCCGGAAGCAAGGCATACCACATGATGCGTTTGAAAATATCGGTTTTCCGATGGGCCATCATACCCTTGGCTGTTTGAAGCTTGATATTCGACTCGGGGATGTCGCGGATGGCATCCATGTACGAATCGAGTTCGAAGTTGAGACAGCACTTGAGTTTACCGCATTGCCCGGCAAGTTTGATCGGATTCAAACTCAAATTCTGGTACCGCGCCGCACTCGTGCTTACAACCTTGAAGTCAGTCAGCCAGGTAGAACAACACAACTCACGGCCGCAACTACCGATCCCACCCAATCGGGCGGCTTCCTGTCGCATACCGATCTGTCGCATTTCGACACGTACCTTGAACTGATCTGCAAGACGCTTGATGAGTTCCCGAAAATCAACCCGCTCTTCGGCCGTATAGTAAAACGTGGCTTTTTTACCATCACCCTGGTATTCCACATCACTGATCTTCATTTTGAGACCCAGCGTGAGCGCTGCCTTGCGGGACCCGTGCATGGTGTCCGCCTCGAGACCCTTCATCTCGTTGAATTTCTCGATATCGGTCTCGCGGGCAGTCCGGTAAAGTTGTTTGATTTCCGGACTATCCTCCTTGAGTCCACGTTTCCTGATTTGAAAACGTACGAGTTCGCCAACCATGCTCACTTCTCCGATGTCGTGGCCAGGATTCCCCTCCACGGCAACGAGCTCACCTACGTGCACATCGAGGGTGTTCACATTCCGGAAATATTCCTTTCGACTTCCCTTGAAGCGGACCTCTACGATATCGTATGCCTTCTGGCCGGCAGGCAAGTGCATGTCCGACAACCAGTTGTAAACATTGAGCTTGTTGCAGCCACCGGTACCGCAGGTGCCGTTGTTGCGGCAACCAGCCGGTGTACCCGAGCCGGCGGCAGTTGAACACGAACTACATCCCATAATTACCTGCTCTTGGTTTCAATTGCCTGTTAATGAATTAGATAGTTTGAAGAGTTGGCAGTAAAACAACTCATTTGCGCTGTAAAACCGCACTGATCTTCATGGACAAATCTAAGAAAAGGATCTTAGCATGTGCATTGCGTTCAAGGTGAAATATTCCCTCGTTGAGTGTTGATATGAAGGGCTCAGCGTTCTGAAGGCTCACAAAGGGTAAAAACTTTTGGACCGAGGCCCGCTGGGCAGGGTTAAGTCGAACCAGTGGTCCATCAGCAAGATTGACGAGCAGGCACTCACGGACCAGATTAAGACAAGCGGATAAGAACTGTTTTTGCTGTTCGCGGGATCCGGAGGCGATACCATCCACCCAAGCCAGAAGTTTTTCGGTTGATTTCAAGGGATTGAAGCAAAGCCGCATCCAATCGAGAAAAGCATCTTCATAGGATCCGCCGCCGCGTTCACTTTCCGCCAGCACGGAGGCCTGATTGAAATTGCCGTCGCAGAGCCGAGCAAGCTCCAGGGCCTCTGCCTGCGCAATACCCTGCTGTTCCACCAAAGCCCCGGCTATTTCGGACTCCGACAACCTGTTCAGTTTCACCAGCTGAGTCCGACTGAGTATGGTGGCCATCAACTGGTCGCGGGCTTCGGAGGCTAAAATGAAAACCGTATCGGCAGGAGGTTCCTCTAGGCTCTTAAGCAGTTGGTTCGCCGTTGCAGGCCCCATTTTCTCGGGCATCCACACGATGAACACCTTGTATCGACCTTCGAAAGCCTTCAGGTTGAGCTTGTGGATGATATCCTGCGCCTCCTCAACAGGAATATTCCCCTGTCGGGACTTTGCATCACCTCCGGTGAGGGAATCGATCCAGTCATTCAGGCTCAGGTATGGATTTTCGATGACCGCCTTTCGCCAATCGGCCACAAAATCGATGCTGCGCGGATGCTTCACAATTCCCGTCACGACCGGGTACACAAAATGAATATCGGGATGTTCGAGTTTGGATGCCCGGCGGCAGGATCCGCATTGACCACAACTGTCGTGAACAGCGGGCTGCTCACAATTCAGGTATTGCGCAAAGGCGATAGACATTGGAAGCACACCCGAACCGGGAGGGCCAAAAAACAACAATGCATGGCTGACACGCCCTTCGCTGCTGCTGTGTAGCAAGCGGCTTTTCACTTCTTCCTGACCAACAACGGAGCGAAACTGCATGTGGCAAAGATAGTCGCGCCCCTGTCGTTTATGGTCTTCTGCCGAATTGATCTTTTTCCGAATACATTTGATGGGATTAAACAAACATCCATTTCGTTTGACCAAAGGCATGATTTCCTCTATATACCCGCGTTTCATCAGGCATTTGAGGCGATTAAGCCATCGTACCATTGTTTGGGTCTTCGTGGCTTCCCTGGGTTCATCCTGCTCAACCGGGTCGGATACGTCTGAGCCACGATCGGATGAAGACACGAATCATCGTGTATTGAAAGACCAATTCGGATCTTTCAACATCAATCTTTTTGTGCACGGAGAGGGTTCAATCCAAGCCTGCGAATTGATGGTGCAGACTGGAAGCGACACGGTTAGAACCGAATGGGAAGGCGACCCCGTGATGAAGATGGAAACGGCCGACCTGGATGGCGATGCGCTTCCCGAAATACTGATCATTACCCAATCGGCTGGAAGCGGAAGTTATGGGTCCGTGATGGGCTTCACCCTAAAGTCTGATCAAGGTCTGGTGCCGATTGTATTGCCGGAGCTCAGTGATGACACGACCCTCTCTACCGGATACATGGGCCATG
>JBJTJB010000314.1:0-9230 GCA_046095245.1 Bacteroidota bacterium
CGTAACCGTAGCAGAACATTGACCGGTAACAGTAGACAGTGTCGGAGCAACAGGAGCAGTCACATCGTCAACAATCACCGTCTGCGTAGCCGTAGACGTGTTTCCGTTGCCATCGTTGAAACTCCAGGTGATGGTGTAGGTTCCCTGAGCGCTGTAAGACAACGGATCAGAGGTTGTTCCCGTTACGCTACCAACGCAGTTGTCGGTCGCCGTCGGAGCGGTTACTGTTACGCTGCACTCGCCAGTTGCATTGGCAATGGAAGGAGCTACAGGGGCAGTCGTGTCTACAAAGTTCGGATCAGCAGAATCTACCGCACCATCGCAATCGTTATCGATGTTGTCGCAAATTTCCGTTGCAGCAGGGTTGATGGCTGCATTGCTGTCGTCGCAATCGCCCGCCTGGGTTGCGAATCCGGCTCCGGGGTTGCTGCACAGCGATTGTGCTGCACCGGTTCCGTAGGTATCGCCGTCAGCGTCGGTATAGTAATCCACGAAGGTCAGGCCTTCGTCGGCAGTACCATCGCAATCATCATCTTCTCCATTGCACACTTCTGTGGCACCAGGGTTAATGCTGGCATCTCCATCGTCACAATCGGTGTTATCGGACACATAACCTGAAGGCTGGAAGCAGCTGACCTGTGAAGTGCCGGCGTCACCGTATGTATCGGCATCCACATCAGCATACCAGGTACTCTGGCCAACAACCGAGGCATCATCGTCATCCACATCACCGTCGCAATCATCATCGATGGTATTGCAGGTCTCCTGGGCATCGGGGTTGACAGCGGCATTCGAATCATCGCAATCACCATCGTCCAATACGTATCCGCTTGGTTGTACGCAGGCAGAAACACTTGTGCCGGAAGTTCCGAACGTATCACCATCGCTATCGGCATACCAGGTCAACTGGCCACTGACATTCGAATCGGCATCATCAGCGAGTCCGTCGCAATCGTTATCGACACCGCCGTCACACACTTCCGTAGCTCCGGGGTTGATTGCAGCATTGGTATCATCGCAATCACCGTCGGCAGAGGCGTAACCGGCACCCGGATCTTCGCAGGAGTTGGTAGCTGGACCAACACCGAAATCGTCGCCATCAAAATCGGCGTAGTAGTCAATAAAGGTGAGACCCTCGTCAACCGAACCGTCGCAATCGTCGTCTTTGTCGTTGCAGACCTCCGTTGCACCGGGATTCACAGCTGCATCCGCATCATCGCAGTCACCGCCTGTAGAAACATAGCCGGAAGGTTGAGCACAGGACACAGAACTGAGGCTGTTGTCACCATATCCATCTGCATCGGCGTCGGCATACCAGGTTGTCTGTCCGGTGACTGAAGGATCGTTGTCATCCAGATCACCATCGCAATCGTCATCGATTCCGTTGCAGACTTCTGCTGCATCGGGATTAACGGCAGCGTTGCTGTCATCGCAATCCGCATTATCGATCGAGTAACCGCTTGGCTGGTTGCAGGCAAGCACACTGGACGAGCCGCTACCAAAACCATCATTGTCCGAATCGGCATACCAGGTTATGATTCCACTGGTAGAGGGGTCATTGTCATCGGCCAGGCCATCACAATCGTTATCCACACCACCGTCGCAGACCTCTGTCGCTCCGGGATTAATAGCAGCATTATTATCGTTGCAATCACCATCCAGGCTTGCATAGCCTGGACCCGGATTCTGACACAACGAACTGGCAGGACCGGCGCCATAGCCATCGGCATCGAAGTCGGCAGAGGAATTCGTAAAGGTCGAGCCTTCATCGATGCTGCCGTCGCAATCGTCATCAGTTCCATTGCAAACTTCCGTTGCAGCAGGGTTAACCGTTGCATCGGCATCATCACAATCTGTGTTGTTGGAAACATATCCACTTGGCTGCACACAACTGGTCACAGCAGCAGAAATGTCACCGTAGGTGTCACCGTCAACATCGGCATACCAGGTAGGTTGTCCGCTGACAGATGCATCATTGTCATCCACATCACCGTCGCAATCGTCGTCGATGGTGTTGCAGATTTCCTGCTCATCCGGATTCACAGCCGCATTGCTGTCGTCGCAATCGGCATTGTCGATAGAATAGCCTGCTGGCTGATCACAACTCAACTGGGAAACGGCAGGATTACCGAATCCGTCGCCGTCTGCATCTGCATACCAGGTCAACTGACCGGTAACACTGTTATCTGCATTGTCAGCAAGGCCGTCGCAATCGTTGTCGACTCCGCCGTCGCACACTTCTGTGGCAGCGGGGTTGATGGCAGCATTGTTATCGTTGCAATCGCTGCTGTCGGAAACATAACCGGAGGGCTGTGTGCAGGATGACTGCGACACGGCAGGATCTCCGTAGGTATCACCATCAGCATCGGCATACCAAAGCGGTGAGGCCTGTACAGTTACATCAAAAGAGCAGGTAGATGTATTACCGGCAATATCCGTAGCCGTGTAGGTAACAGTTGTTGTTCCTACAGGGAAGGTGTCGCCGGAGTTGTGTGATGAAACAAGAGAAGCGATTCCGCAGTTATCGCTGGCGGAAGGTGCTGTCCAGGTTACGATGGGTGAACACTGGTTCACATCGGCAGGGCATGCGCCCAGTACCGGATTCGTCACATCATCAACAATGACCGTTTGGGTGGCTGTTGAGGTGTTACCATTTCCATCGTTAAAGCTCCAGGTGACGGTATAGGTTCCCTGGGAGCTGTAGGTCAGCGGATCAGAGGTTGTACCTGTTACGCTGCCGGCACAGTTGTCGATGGCAGTCGGAGCGCTCACCGTTGCGCTGCACTCGCCTGTCGCATCAGCGATTGAAGGAGCAGAAGGAGCAGTCACATCATCAACGATTACGGTTTGCGTAGCAGTAGATGTGTTACCGTTGCCGTCGTTGAAGCTCCACGTAATGGTATAGGTTCCCTGGGCGCTGTAGGTCAAGGGGTCGGATGTGGTTCCCGTTACGCTACCGGCACAGGTGTCGGTGGCAGTCGGAGCGCTTACCGTTGCACTGCACTCGCCTGTCGCATCAGCGATTGAAGGAGCGGCAGGAGCGGTCACATCGTCCACAATGACGGTCTGGGTAGCAGTGGAACTGTTTCCATTGCCATCGTTGAAGGTCCAGGTAATCGTATATGTACCCTGAGCGCTGTAGGACAGCGGATCAGAAGTCGTTCCGGTAACAGTACCGGAGCAGTTGTCGGTAGCAGAGGGAGCAGTCACCGTTACACTGCACTCACCCGTTGCATCGGGAATAGCAGCAGAAACGGGAGCTGTGGTGTCTACGAAATTGGGATCGGCAGAATCGAGTAAGCCATCACAATCGTTATCGATGTTGTCGCAGATTTCGGCAGCGGCCGGATTGATCGTCAAATCGCCATCGTCGCAGTCGGTGTTATCAAGCACATACCCTACAGGCTGGAAGCAGGCAATCTGAGAAACCGAGGCATCACCATACGTATCTGCATCGATATCGGAATACCAGGTCGACTGACCAATCACAGAAGCATCATCATCATCCACATCACCATCGCAATCATCGTCGATGGTATTGCAGATTTCCTGGGCATCGGGATTTACGGCCGAATTCGAATCATCGCAATCACTGTCGTCGATTACATAGCCGGCAGGCTGATCGCAGGCAATCTGGGAAACGGCAGCATTACCGAATCCATCGGCATCGCTATCGGCGTGCCAGGTGAGTTGTCCGCTTACAAAACCGTCCGCATCATCGGCAAGTCCGTCGCAATCGTTATCAACGCCCAGGTCGCACACTTCCTGTGCTGCAGGGTTGATGGCTACGTTACTGTCGTCGCAATCACCATCCTGGTTGGCATAGCCTGCACCGGGATCTTCGCAAAGATTGCTGGCAGGGCCTGCACCATAACCATCGCCATCGAAGTCGGCGAAGTAATCTACAAAGGTGAGTCCGTTGTCAACAGCACCATCACAATCATCATCGAGGTTGTTGCACACTTCGGTTGCACCGGGATTCACACTTGCATCAGAATCATCGCAATCGCCACCGGCTGAGGAGTGACCCGCAGGTTGGTTGCACGAAACACTTGAAATTCCGGAGTCGCCATATCCATCACCATCGGCATCGGCATACCAGGTGGTCTGACCGCTAACCGAGGGATCGTTATCGTCTGAATCGCCGTCGCAATCGTCATCGATGCCGTTGTTGCAGACTTCCTGCGCATCGGGATTCACAGCTGCGTTGCTGTCATCGCAATCGGAGTTGTCGATGGCGTATCCGGCGGGTTGTTCACAGGATTGCACCGAAGAGGAGCCGGAACCGTATCCGTCACCATCGCTATCGGTGAACCAGGTGAGTTGACCGGCTACCGATGCATCGGCATCATCAGCGAGACCATCGCAATCGTTGTCGATTCCGAAGTCGCAAATTTCTTGTACACCGGGATTGATCGCAGCGTTGCTGTCATCGCAGTCACCATCCAGGGATGCGTAACCGCTGGGAGGAGCAATGCACACGCTGCTGGCAGGACCGGCACCATAACCATCGCCGTCAAAGTCGGCGTAGTAATTCGTATAGGTGATACCGTTATCAACTGTTCCATCGCAATCATCGTCAATTGCGTTGCACAGTTCAGTCGCTGCAGGATTGATGTCCGGATCACCGTCATCGCAATCGGAGTCGATGTTAACTTCGCCCGGAGATGACTGGCAGGCTACACGTGCAGTAACAAGGTCGCCGTATCCATCACTATCGGAGTCGGTGTACCATGTCGGAGCACCGGTCAGGCTGGGATCGTTATCATCGATATCGCTATCGCAGTCATCATCGATGGAGTTACACACTTCCGATGCATCGGGATGTACAGCACTGTTGCTGTCGTCGCAATCGGAGTTGTCGATGGCATAACCGGTGGGCTGATCGCAAGCCTGCACGGTTGCAGTGCCGCTACCATAGCCATCACCGTCCGAATCAACGAACCAGGTGAGCTGACCTGTGGCAGACAAATCATTGTCATCGGCAGTGCCGTCGCAATCGTTATCGATTCCGGCATCACATACTTCCTGTGCATCGGGATTGATGGCCGCATTGCTATCATCGCAGTCACCATTCTGGCTGGCATATCCGGCCGGGGGAGCAACACAGAGGCTGCTGGCCGGGCCTGTACCAAAGCCGTCGCCGTCAAAGTCAGCATAGTAGTTTGTGAACGTGATACCGTTGTCTACAACTCCGTCGCAGTCCTCATCACGTCCATCGCAGGTTTCGGTCGCACCGGGGTTGATCGATGCATCGGCATCATCACAATCCGTTCCGGCGGCAACAAATCCGGCAGGAGCCGAACATGAAACTGCGGAATTGGAAATATCTCCATATCCATCCCCATCACTATCGGCATACCAGGTTGGCTGTCCGGTGATTGTGGGATCGTTATCATCAATGTTGTTGTCGCAGTTGTCATCTAAGCCATTGCAGACTTCCTGTGCGTCGGGGTAAACCGCAGCGTTGTTGTCGTCGCAATCGGCATTGTCGATGGCATAACCTGCAGGCTGCAGGCAGGCGAGAGTGGATGAAGACGCATCACCGGATCCGTCACCATCAGCATCCACATACCAGGTCAATTGAACACCTTCATCGATGCTGCCATCGCAGTTATCATCGATCAGGTTGCAGGTTTCCGTTCCATTCGGATTGACAGTAGCCTCTGCATCGTTACAATCCGTGTTATCGGCAACGTATCCTACGGGAAGTGAACAGGAAAGGCTGGTCACCGCAGGATCACCGAAGCCATCACCATCCGCATCGCGGTACCAGGTGAGTTCGAGACCTTCGTCGATGGATCCATCGCAATCATCATCCACCGCATTGCAACTCTCGGTTCCATTGGGGTTGATGAGCGGATTGGTATCATCACAATCGCTATTATCGAGTAAGAGTCCGGCAGTGGACTGACAGCCGATCTGAACCGGGAAATTCGGATCACCGAATCCGTCGTTATCGATATCGGCATACCAGGTCACAGTTGGAACGTTATCGACGTTGCTGTCGCAATCGTCATCGATTCCATTGCAGACTTCGGTAGCGGAGGTATTTACAGCGGCGTTCAAATCATCGCAATCGCTGTCGTCACCCACATATCCTACAGGAGGATAGCATGCATCGACAGTAGCAGATGCATCTCCGAATCCGTCGCCATCCACATCGGCAAACCAGGGGAGTTCAACACCTTCATCGATTGATCCATCGCAATCGTCATCGGCGGTGTTACACACCTCTGTTGCGCCGGGGTTGATTGAGGCATCGCTGTCATCGCAATCACCATCAATGGTAACGTATCCGCTGGCGGGTACATTACAGCCGACCTGCAAAGAGAAATTGGAATCACCGTATCCATCACCATCCACATCGGCATAATACGTGGTGAACGGAATGTTATCGATGTTACCGTCGCAATCGTCGTCGATGCTGTTGCATACTTCAGTTGCGTTCGGACTTACAGCTGCATTGGCATCATTACAATCTGCATCGTCTGCAACGTATCCCGGAGGAGCATAACAGGCGTCGGTTGAAAGAGATGCGTCTCCCGAGCCGTCACCGTCCGCATCGCGGTACCAGGTAAGTTCAAGACCTTCATCCACTGCGCCGTCGCAGTTATCATCTACCGTGTTGCAGGTTTCAGTTGCAGAGGGGTACACCGCTGCGCTTCCGTCATCGCAATCCGAATTGTCGGTGACGAAACCAGCGGGAGGGCTGCAGGCTGCCTGTGCAGTAAAAGCAGGATCACCGAATCCGTCGTTGTCGGAATCGGCGTAATAGGTGGTCAGTGCAACGTTGTCGATGTTGCCATCGCAATCATCGTCGATGCTGTTGCACGTTTCCGTAGCTCCAGAGTTGACTGCGGCGTTGCTGTCATCACAATCCGAATCGTCGGCCACATAACCAACGGGTGTGTAACACGAAGCCGTGCTGAGCGCCGGATTACCGAATCCATCGCCATCGCTATCGGCGAACCAAGTGAAGAGCAAACCTTCATCCACCTGACCATCGCAATCATCATCCAGGGTATTGCAATCTTCTGTACCGAGGGGATTGATAAGATCAGCGCCATCGTCACAATCTTCATCATTTGAAACAAAGCCTGTAGGCTGAAAACATGCCTGCTGTGTATCCAGTGGATCTCCGTATCCGTCACCATCAACATCGGCATACCAAACGGGTAGCGTTCCAATCAACGGATCATTGCCATCGATGTTCCCATCGCAGTTATCATCAATGGTATTGCACACTTCTGTGGCGTCGGGATGAATCGCTGAATCGGTATCATCGCAATCGCCATCGTCGATAGCCAGCCCTACAGTCGGGAAACAGGCTTCAATCACACTACCTGTACCGTAACCGTCACCGTCCGAATCGGTGTACATGTCGGCGGCATTGGCCAAGCCTACAACTACCGTTTCCGAGGCTGTCAACCCATTGGCATCGGTTACAATAACGGTGTAAGTTCCCGCCGAAAGCAACGTGAGGTCTTCAGTGGTGGCACCAATGTTCCAAATGAAACCGTATGGGGACTGGCCTCCCGCTACGGTCAGGTCAACGGCGCCGTTTAACCCGGCAACATTGCAGTCGTCATCGGTGACGACCGAAGAAAGAACAAGTGTCAGGGAACCACTGCGTGAAGGACTACCGGGGCGCTTTAGCCCTGCAGACCATGCATCGCCGAAGAGTAGTACCGCAAGCAAGAGCAGGAGCCAGGCTCTTGCGGGTACCGGAACAATCCGCTGAGTAGAAATATTCATGTTGTCGTGTTTTCTATTTCAGGTTTCCTTCCCGGGCCTGTCGCACTTTGCAGTACAACAACCCCGTTCCGGGGGGGGTGGATATCTTAGTCAATCTATGACACGCCGACATCCCTGGCGTTGCATTCGTGGCCTAACCCTTACGAATCGGGGTGAAAGCCTCAGATTTAGGTGCGAACCCTCATAAGCCGAAAGGTTCATCCCGTTTATTCGCGTATTCTGTTTTCGATCTGCTTACCCTCGGGAGGTTCCGGCAACCTGTTGTTGCAGGTTACCGGAAATCCTCTGGGAAATCTGTTCGAATTCGTGTTAAGTCTTACTCAACCACCAGACGGATCGTCTGACGGCTGGAATCGTGATCAAGAACAATCAGGTACATACCTGAACTCAGGTCACTCATTTCGAATGGTACGTTGTTCACACCCTCGGTGCTTTCTCCGTCGAAGTTGCGCAGGACGCGACCAGACATATCCATCAGCTGGATTGTGTATTCAGCGATGTTGGCAGTGGTGAAGTAAACGTTTACGAAATCAGTTGCAGGGTTCGGATACGCTGTCATGCTCAGGATAGAACCGGCTTCCATCGCCTCGCGTGGGCAAGACTGGATAGACACCGCTGCTGTACGGTTGGTTGAGCTTCCGCATGCGTTAGCAGCACGCACTGCGAGTGTCTGACCGATGGTTACACCGGCAGTCCAGTCAACCGCGATGTTCTTGGTACCCTGACCGGCAGAGATCGCACCGCCTGCGGTCACAGTCCAGGTATAGGAGCTGGCCGAAGCAACGGTTGCAACACTGTAAGCCTGAGTTGTTCCACCGCATGGTGTGGTAGATCCGACAATCGGCTCGGGACGGGCAGGAACCTTGTTGATGCTCGCTGTACGGAGTGCGCTCTCGCCGCAGGCGTTTACGCTCTTTACAGCGATGCTTCCAGATGTTCCGGTACCGGTCCAGCTAACAGAGACCGAAGTTGTACCCTGTCCGCTGTTGATGGTTCCACCGCTTACAGACCAGGTGTATGAGCTGGCTCCGGATACAGCAGCAATGCTGTAGGTCTGGGTCAGGCCACAAACACCATTGGTTGTACCGCTGATTGCACCAGGCGTATTCGGTGTATTGAATACGGTAGTACGTGTACGCACAGGGCTTGTACCGCAACTGTTTGAAGCAGCAACGGTGACATTTCCTCCTGTGTAGCTGCCGTCAACCAATACCGAGATGACATTGGTTCCAGCTCCTGCGGTGATGGTCATACCGGTGGGCACTGACCACACGTACGAAGAAGCACGGGCAACGCTGGCCACAGAGTAGGTAACTGTCTCGCCTGGGCAGACCCTTGAAGGTCCGGAGATAGACGGAGGTGTTACAGGAGCTGTCGAAGCATATACCACACTGGCATTGCTGGTGCGTGTAGAACAAGGCGTAGAAGCGATTACACTAATCTGTCCGGCAATGGTCGGATCAAGCGTAATG
>JBJTJB010000315.1:0-1099 GCA_046095245.1 Bacteroidota bacterium
GTTTTGCGGAAGAAGAGGAACGGCACATGTTCCGTGAATTGCTGGCAGTCAGTGGAGTAGGAGCCACCACCGCCCGTGTGGTGCTGTCTTCCATGACGGCGGGTCAGCTGAGAAACGTCATCGCTTCGGGCGATGCGAACAGCCTGCAGAAAGTGAAGGGTATCGGTGCTAAAACCGCACAGCGTATTGTGGTGGAGCTTCAGGATAAAATGCGGAAAGGTGCCCCACTCGCCGGTGCTGCCGGATTTGCTGCCAATTTGCACAATAATGCCTCTGAAGAAGCGTTAAGTGCCTTGCTCACCCTGGGCTTTGCCCGGGCGAGTGCCGAAAAAGCATTGTCGCAAGCTTCAAAATCAGTCGGCTCGGAAGCAGGGGTGGAGGAACTCATCAAAACAGCACTCGCCTATCTCTGACCGGATCACGGGGATTCAGCCCTGATCAGATCTCGTATCTGATTGAAAAATACGGGCTTGAGGCGGAAAATAGTGCTATTTTTGGCCGCCTGCCTAATCCTATTCTACCAACGAGCCGTTTGACCCGTTTAAGATCCTTTTTGCTTTTTGCGATCAGCTTTCTGTCGCTGATGGGTATGGTGTGGGCAACCGGTCCGGATGCCTTGCCCTTGTTTTTGGAAGAGTTGCCGTTTATTGCTCTGCCCGACTCCGATTCAACCGCTGTTCAACTGCCTTACCCGTTCGACGACCGCTGGTCTGATCCTTACAATACACCCGCTCCCGAAAGCCCGATGTATCTGGGCAATCCCTCGAACATCAACACCGAGGTGATTTATAACCCAGACGAACGGCAGTATGACATTTACGAGCGCCTTGGTGAGGGCTTTTTCCGCAACCCGAGCTATATGACCTTCGAGGAGTTCAAGGAGGCCGAGTTCGCTAAAAGTACCAAGGGGTATTGGAAACAGAAGGCGAATGCAGACAATATAGCACAACGCAAAGGGTATGCTCCCCGGCTCTATGTGGGCGGTGAAGCCTTCAACCGGATTTTCGGTGGGAATACCATTGATATCCGCCCTCAGGGATCCGCTACGTTGGCCTTCGGTCTCAACATCAGTCGCTACGATAACCCGACCTTACCTGAG
>JBJTJB010000316.1:0-1691 GCA_046095245.1 Bacteroidota bacterium
CGACAAGGGCACACCCCTCCATAAAACAGATTGTCCCTTGCGCTCGATGCTAAACACAAGCTTCGCCTCCTTCCATGGTTCCGTCGCGAGTGCTTTACAAGAAATGAAATACACTGCATCCCGGGTCAGACCCATTTCCGATGCCTTACGCTTGATTCCGGGGCTATAAGGCTGATCGCGCTCCAACCGCATGGCCCAACGACCGGAATAGAAAATACTATCGGTCCTGCACCACTGTTCGTTTTCCCACTTCAAATCTTCAAATCCGTTCCGCTCCTCAAACGCTACGGGCGGGGATGGCACCCTCTTCAGCGTTGAATCACGCGTATAAACAATCAAGCCTGCGTTGAACAAAGTGTCCCGACGGATGCAATAGGGGAATTTTTCCTGAATGATCCACTCTGTTTCGGGGGCGTGGTAGTTATTGGCCCAGGCATGCAAAAAATACGTGGCCTTGCTGCTATCAACAATTCGCTGAAGTTCCTGATAGTCCTGTGGTGAATTACAACGTGTCTGGATAAAATCAACCGCATTACCGGTGTAGTATTCGATATACCCCGGGTGAATCACATTCACAGTTGCATCCGTTGAATCCGCAGGATACGTTAACAACACCTCCTTACATCCATCCGCTATACGACGAAAGGAGGCGAACTGTCCTTCGCGGTATTCCGAGGCCGAACTGAAACACGTCAAGAGGGAGAGTCCGGTCAATGCGCTGCAAAAAACAACATCGGATTTACTCCAGGAGTCCGGGTTGAATCCGGAACACAACACCATCAGTCCGAGAGGGAAACTGAACAAGAGCACTGAATACTGGAACACCGGATTGAACCACAATGAGTAGTAATATGCGACAAGCGGAATCAGTATAAACAAGGTTAGCAATACGGCATGTATTCGTGTCCATTGAAAACGGAATCCACGTTGGGCTCCATACAAGACGATCGAAAAAACCAACACGGAGATGAGCCATGGACTTTGATTGAATCCATGGACGAGATATCTCCACAGCGCATCGTGCCCCGGTTTCCCAAGCCAGCCATCAGGACCTCCAAGTCCGCCTACCGAAAGATGCGTTGTAAGGACATCAATACTCGGAATGTAACACAAAAGCATAACGAAGCCGGCAACCACACAGAGCCAGAGATTTCCCTTTCGCACCAAAAAAAGACTCGAGATACCGAGCAGCGCAGCGAACAGGAAACTGAAGTAATGTGAATACATACACCCTACTCCACCTATGAAGAAGGCTATTGCATTCGTCCATTTTCGCGGACTGTCTTCCTTCACCAGCACGGACAGCCCAAACAGCATCAACATACTGAAAAACAAGCCCGGACTGTAGGGTCGTGCCAGCTCGGCATACATGGCCGGATAATTCAAGAAAGCGAAGATACCGGAGGCCAGTAACGCAGAGGGTTTACCGAAAAAATTCCCTGCGGCACGGTACAAAAAAACGAGCGCGCCCACACCCATCAGGATAAAAGGCAAACGCACGATCCATGCAGAAATTCCGAAAGCACCTGTCCACATCCACATCAAGAGTTGGACACCCATCGGGTGCATATCATTTTCCCGGACTCCGAGATTGATCAGATCACCTATGCTGTCATACCGAAGACGCATCAGGGCACTCAACTCGTCATTTGTGAGTGACCAATCGGTAAACTGATACACCCGCATTGCTG
>JBJTJB010000317.1:0-1229 GCA_046095245.1 Bacteroidota bacterium
AGGGTATAATCTGTTCCCGAAATATCATTGTCGATTGTTCCCGGTATACCTATGAAACGGAACTCGGGGTAGTGACTTGTAAAGGCTTTTGCCCCTCTAAACGTACCATCGCCACCAATTGCCACGACCCCGGAAACATGCAGTTTGCGTAGTACAGCCGCTGCGGCATCCATCCCTTCAGCCGACATAAACCGTGCGCTTCTGGCCGTTTTGAGCATGGTTCCGCCGCGTTGTATGATATTGCTAACGGAACGTTCAGCGAGGGGGATGGTATCGTTATCGATCAGCCCCTCATAGCCCCGGCGTATTCCAATCACATTCAACCGATGCATCCGGGCGGTCCGAACCACAGCACGGATACAGGCATTCATACCGCGAGCATCGCCACCGGAGGTGAAAACAGCCAGGGAATGGGGGGGGTGGATTGACATGAATCGGCTGGATACTCTGACACATGTAGAGAGATTGATGCTAGGGGCTAGGCGTTTGAATACGGATACAGATGGATAATTTCTTGGGTTGGATTTTGCTGGATAATAAATTTGTGCCGGGGAGGAGGAGTGGCGGCCCCCTGACAAACCTGGAAGGGAGATGGGAGCAGAAGAAAAAGAATCACACCATCAAAATCCCAACAACCAGGAACGCGAGAATCCCTGGAAAACACTCTCAACTGAAACTCTTTATTCCAACCCGTGGATCACTTTACGTGAATCCAAGGTAATTAACCCGGCAGGAAATCCCGGAATTTATGGTGTGGTGCACTTTAAAAACAGGGCCATCGCTATCGTTCCCCTCGATGACGAATTGCACACATGGATTGTCGGTCAATACCGCTACACACTGGACAGCTTCGAATGGGAAGTACCCGAAGGCGGAGCACCGCTATCCGAAGATCCGCTTGATGGTGCCAAGCGGGAACTGCAAGAAGAGGTGGGCTTGATTGCCGAACGCTGGCAACTTGTTCTGGAAACTCAACTTAGCAATTCGGTGTCGGATGAAATCGGGTTGACCTATGTAGCAAGAGACTTACGCGAAGTCGGCTCCAATCCCGAAGAAACAGAACTACTGCACGTGAAACGGATTCCATTCTCGGAAGCAGTAGACATGGTGATGAAGGGTCAGATAAAAGATGGACTGAGCGTGGCCTCGATTTTAAAGGTGAAATTCATGCTCGATCAAGGCATGCTGAGCTGACTACCTGGCTCCCGATTTGAACCGGGCAATCGCAG
>JBJTJB010000318.1:0-4332 GCA_046095245.1 Bacteroidota bacterium
CCTGTCACCACCGCACCTCGTCTGGCCAGCGAAAGGCTGTCGAGCCCGAAATGGCATTGCAGGTGTAAAATGCGCAGACCGCTGATGTCGCCCAGTAAATCCAGTTCGATCGGATTCAGGCTGCATTCACCGGCCAAAAAGCCCTTCACATTGTAGAAATCCGATTTCAAGTGTGCAGCTACCGCCGAATCCCAGTGCCGCCGGTTGACCGATAAATAATCCTCGAGATCGTCCATGCTGATCTGATGCTTACAGGAGTCCTAGTAGTAAGGCGAGTCCGATGGTGCCCAATAAGAAGGTGACACTGGCCTGCACGAATTTCAAGGTGACTTTTTGTAGCAGGCGGTTCCCAATGGTTGCGCCGGCAAAGGCCGATAGGCTTGCCACAACAATGAGAGGAACATACTCCTCGCTAAGCGATTGTTTCATGCCGGTGTAATACACACCCAGACGCGTAAAATCAACACAGGCCGAAACGAGCACTGCACTGCCGATGAATTGCTCCTTAGTTAGCCCGGCCCGAACTAGGAACGCACTGCGAAGCGCCCCCTGGTGTCCCGAAAGTCCGCCGAAAAAGCCACTCAGCAATCCGCCAATGAGTAAGTGCTGTGGAGTTTCACCGAATCGTTTCGGGAGCGGCACAAGGTCAATCACCGTAAAGGTGAGCATGAGGATGCCCAGCAGGAACGACAGCAGGCTGACCTCGCGCACATGACCATCCCAGGTGTAGGAATACAAGGTACCGGCATCGCCCATGCGGATCAGCAGCCAGGCTCCGGCCAAGGCAGCAACAACTGCCGGAATTCCGAACCCCATCACGATTTCTTTGCGGGCATGCCTTCCCGTGAGCAGGAGTTTGTATAGGTTGTTCAGAAAATGAACCACTCCCGTGAGGGCAATGGCCAGCGGAGGCGGGAAAAAGAGCATCAGGACCGGCGACAACAAAGTCCCAAGTCCGAATCCGGTGAAAAAGGTCATCAACGCCGTTGCAAAGGCGGCCAGGCAGATGATGACCGGTTCCATTCAGCGACAGCGAATATATCCTGCGTTGGTGTTGTTACTGCACAATCAGTTTGCGCATGCTCAGAGTCGAGCCCTGGGCATCGCTTAGGCGGATCACATAGGCTCCGCTGCCACCAAAGGCGTCTGCATCCAATTGCAGGCGGGTTCCCAGGGCAGGAGTCCGGTTCAGCATCTGGCCGAGGGTGTTGTACACTTCAATCTGTGCGCCCTGCGGGAATCCTCCTTGCCCGCTGCGCACCTCAAACAAAGCAGAGGCCGGGTTCGGTACGAGTTTGATGTCTGAAGCCGTTGCGCTTGTATTAACAGAAGTCGTGATTTGTGGAGGAGTGATGCGGATGATCACGTGCGTGTTCGGATCCGTGTTGGCCCAGCTGGCTCCGTTGTTGGCAATGTAAAGTTCCTTGTTGGGACCAACCGTGATGTCGCGCAGGCGCTCAAAAATGGTGTTCAGGTATACAATGTCGCTCAGCACCGAATCGTAGCTGGCATTGAGTTTCATCGCTCTCACCTGTTTGTTTTTCAGTACGGTCATCAATACGGCATTGTCCCACTCGGGGAAGGCCGGATTTTGATAGAACACCAGGTCGGATGGTGCAATGGTCGGTGTGTAAGCCGTAAGGGGCTCAACCACGTTATTGGCATTGCAGAAGGTGATTTCGGATGTGGTGTTGCAAAACCCTTCCACGTTCGGCCAGCCGTAGTTTCGTCCGGCATGCAGAAGTTGAACTTCATCATCTGTTGAGGCGCCGTGCTCCGACATCAGGATACTGTCGTTGGGCAGCATCACAAAACCCTGTACGTTCCGGTGTCCGAAACTGTAAACCAGGCTTCCAGGAATGGGATTGTCTGCCGGTGCAGTGCCATCGGTATGCATGCGGAGAACCTTTCCATTCAATGCCGTGATGTTTTGCGGGTAGCTGAGGTTTTGTACGTCGCCGGTGCTCGCAATCAGCGTGGTGTCGGGCAAAAAGAGTAAACGGCAGCCGTTGTGTGTACTGTTACCCGGCAGGTTGTTCAAGAGGATGACCGGATTCACGAGTGTGGTACCATCGAAGCTGTACTTCACGATGCGTTCGCGGATAGAGCCACTGGAAAGATATGTGTAGGCCAAAAAGACTTCCGGCGTGTTGGCGAAGTCGGGGTGCAAGGCCATGCCCAGCAGTCCGCTCTCCGATTGCTGCGTTACAAGCGTAGTCATGTTTAACAACACCTGTTTGGTTCCGGTAGCGGTATCTACGCGGCTAACGATCCCTTTGCGTTCGGTCATCCAGATGTATCCATCCTGGTAAATGATCTCCCAGGGAACGTCCAGTCCCGAAACCAGGGTATCGACTGTTACGGGGGTGGTTCCGATCAGCAAGGTGCTCTGACTGCGGCCTTGTAGGCTGATCAGCAGGGTGGCGAGGAGGAAGGCGTACTTTTTCATGTCAGTATGTGATACGGGTAAAGGTAATCAAATCAGTTTCAGCAGCGGTTGCAAAAACGCAGCGATACGATCCGGCCTAACATCCGGATTGGTAATTACAGGAAAGGCTTGCGTGATGCGCTCAGGAATCAGGGCTACCTTAGTAAGCCCACTTGATGTAGACCGACCCCCAGGTAAATCCGCCCCCGAAGGCAGCGAGGATGATGTTGTCGCCTTTGTTGAAGCGCTTTTCGTACTCCCAAAGGCAAATCGGAATGGTTCCGTTGGTGGTGTTGCCATAGCGCTCGATGTTGAGCGTTACCTTCTCATCCGGCACATTCATCCTTCGGGCCGTGGCATCAATGATACGCTTGTTGGCCTGGTGCGGAATCAACCAGGCGATATCATCGCCCTGCAAGTGATTGCGCTCCATGATTTCGGCGCTCACATCGGCCATTTTGGTTACCGCGAACTTGAATACGGTCTGGCCTTCCTGGTACACATAATGCTCGCGCGCGGCAACCGTTTCTGCCGTAGCAGGTTTTACACTACCACCGGCTTTTTGGTGTAAAAAGGCGCGACCACTTCCATCAACACGTAGAATGGAATCGATGAGTCCGTTTCCGCTTTCATCAGGCTCGAGCAATACGGCACCGCCCCCGTCGCCGAAAATCACGCAGGTGGCCCGGTCGGTGTAATCGATAATGGACGACATCTTATCGACGCCGACCACCAGTACTTTTATGTGTTTGCCGGTTTCGATGAACTGTGCACCGGTGCTCAGGGCAAAAATGAAACCCGAACAGGCTGCGTTCACGTCGTAGCCCCAGGCATTCACCGCCCCGATTTTGTCGGCGATGATGTTGGCCGTGGCCGGAAACTGCATGTCGGGCGTGGTGGTTGCACAAATGATCAACTCCAGCTCGTCGGCTCCGATGCCCCGCTTTTTCAGCAGCGGTAAAATGGCCTGCACCGCAATATCCGAACTGCCAAGACCTTCTCCTTTGAGGATGTGTCGCTCGCGGATGCCGGTGCGGGTCTGGATCCATTCATCGGTGGTATCCACCAATTTGATGAGATCTTCGTTGGTTAGCAGATCGGGTGGAACCCAGGCGTTTACAGCAGTGATCGCGGCGTGGCGTTTGCTCATAGTTCAGGAAGCGATGCTCTCTTGTACGGCCAGGGCGATTTTTTCCGTGAGTCCGGCCGCCGTGACTTTACGGGTGATGTGCACCATGTTCTTGATCGCTTTGGCATTGGAAATACCGTGGGCGATGATTACCGGAGCGTTCACACCCAATACAGGCGTGCCCCCGTAGTTTTCAAAATTGAAGCGGTCGAAGTACTCGTTCTGGATTTTTCGCTTGCGCATGAGGCCGTAAAACGACTCGGCCAGTTTCAACATCACATTGCCGGTGAATCCGTCACATACAATCACATCGGCTTTGTTGTTGAAGAGGTCGCGCCCTTCGATGTTACCAATGAAGTTGATGTCGCGCGTGGCTTTCAGCAAAGGGTAGCTGGCCTGGCAAAGCATATTGCCTTTCTCCTCTTCTTCGCCGATGTTCATCAATCCGACTTTCGGCTGAGGCACACCGTACACGTGCTCGAGGAATAGGCTGCCCAGGATGGCGAACTGCTGCAGATGCTCAGGTTTGCAGTCGGCATTGGCACCGGCATCGAGGAAAACTCCCCAGCTGCCGTCCTCTTTGGGAATGACCGAGCAAATGGCGGGTCGGAGGATTCCCGGAACGGTTTTCACGCTGAACATGGCGCCAACCATCATCGCACCACTGTTGCCGGCCGAGGCGAATGCATCAATTTGTCCGGCTTTCAGCTGTTCGAAGCCCCTGGTAATACTCGAGTCGGGCTTTTGGGCGATGGCACGTGTGGCATGTTCATCC
>JBJTJB010000319.1:0-9412 GCA_046095245.1 Bacteroidota bacterium
CAACACCCCTTTGCCGGTCGTGAGCTGGTAAAAGTAAACTCCGGGCAATAGTCCCACGGCATCCAGATTGGTGCGGTAAGGGACATCGCCTTCGGCTTGCTCATTATACAGTACCGCAACACGTCGGCCGTTGAGATCGAATACTTCCAGCGCTACCTCCGAATCGAAGCCGTTCAGCGTGAATTCGATGGTGACCTGGTCACGCGCCTGATTCGGATAGGCCAGCGCATTAAAGTCACGTGAGCTGTCCATGAGGCGAACTCCACCGGTAAGCGGGGTGTCGAGCGGATTGGTGCTGAAGAAACCACCTAGGAAACGGCACTCATCAAACCCTTCGTTGAAGGCGGCCACAGCATTACTGATGGCGGATAGTCCCGGAGCGCCGGCAGGCAGCGTTCCCCCCAGAGCCTGGTTGGCCAGGTTCAGCAGGTCGGCCACTGTGTTGTTGGCCCCCAGGTAATTGATTACGCTTCCGGGGATGAACTTCACAAGGGCTGTTCCGGGAACGGGTGAGGCCGTATTGTTGGTGCAGCCGGATCCGCTGGATGCATAGGTTAGCAGGTACTTTCCGGTGATGCGTAGTCCGCCCAAACCGGTTCCGGGAACCCGGAGGTTCAGTCCGAGCGTAATGGTTTGCGACAGCAAGGTGTTTTTGAAGGTTCCATTGTTATTGATTGGAATGGTGCCTGGTGTAGGGCAGGTGGAACTGCCGTTGAGTACGGCGTTGGTTCCACCACCGGGCATGCGCTTGTAGAACCAGAAGGTCGGAGAAACGAAGTCGCTGGTGTTTACCGTGAGGGTATTGCTGTTGGCACCGGTTATCAACGGATTTCCGTTCAACATTGACCGCACAAACTGGGTTGTAGTCTGGCCCGAACAAGCGGTTCCGCCCGAAGCACCGTAATACCCCTGGGTGTAGGTGCAGAACCGTGAGTTGATACACTCGAAGGTGACCTGGCATTGGTTCACGCAATTGGTCCCGTTGAGGCTATTGGTTACGGTTAAGGTGAAGGTTGCGGGACCGCTGCCGGCGGTGTAGGTTACCGTGGGGCTGTTGGCACCGGAGGTGATGACCCATGGTGTTGCTCCGGCATTGGCGGTGGTAACAGACCAGGAGTAGGAGGTGGCGTTGCTGGCCGTTGCACTCAGCAGGTTTCCGGTCGATCCGCAAACAGGCAGGCTGGCCGGTGCACTGACTGTGCACGATGGATTGGCCAGAACAGTCACCGTGAAGGAGCAGTTACCGGTATTGCCGCATGCATCGGTTGCAGAGCAGGTTACCGTGGTCACGCCCACTGGGAATGCATCTGTCAACGATGCACCATCGCTGCGGGAACATGTGCTGCTCAAAGCTCCGTCGCAATCATCGGCGGCTGTTGAGCTGATGTTGACACTTGATCCTGCGCAGATGGTGATATTACCAGTGATGTTACAGCTCACCACCGGCGCAACCAGATCGGCCTTCCAGGTAACCGTACGGGTAACACTGCTGGCGTTGTTGCCGCATAGGTCAGTTGCATTCCAGGTACGGGTTTGTGTACGGAAGCAGCCGTTGTTGCTGACCGACGAAGTGCTGGGGTTAGCCGTAACGTTATCGCAATCATCGCTGGCCGAAGCAGAGCCCAGGGCGTCTTCGATTTGCTGAGGCGTCGGGTTGCAACCCAAGTCCGGGTTCGCACCCTGAGGACCATTGAGGGTGATTACAGGAGCGGTGACATCCACTTTCCAGGTAACAGTGCGTACCACAGCGACCGCATTGTTTCCGCAGAGATCAACAGCGTTAAAGGTGCGGGTTTGTGTGCGGAAGCAACCGTTGCTGCTCACGCCTGAAGTGTTGGCGGTAGCAATCAGGTTGTCGCAGTTGTCGGAAACCGATGCAGAGCCCAGAGCATCTGCAATTTGCTGGGCAGTCGGGTTGCATCCCAGGTTGGGATTCGCTCCTTGCGTTCCATTTAAGGAAATGACCGGAGCGGTCACATCTACCTTCCAGGTGACAGTGCGTACAACGGCACTAGCGGTGTTACCACAAAGGTCGCTGGCGTTCCAGGTACGGGTTTGTGTACGGAAGCAGCCGTTACTACTGATGGTCGATGTGGTTGGGTTGGCTGTTACATTGTCGCAGTTGTCGGTCGCACTTGCAGTTCCAAGGGCCGACTCGATTTGTGCAGCTGTTGGGTTGCAACCCAAGTCCGGATTGGCGCCTTGTGTACCGTTCAAGGAGATGACCGGAGCAGTCAGGTCTTCTTTCCAGGTAACAGTGCGTACCACAGCGACTGCATTGTTTCCGCACAGATCAACAGCGTTAAAGGTTCGGGTTTGTGTACGGAAGCAACCATTGCTGCTGACAGTCGAGGTGCTTGGAACTGCCGATACGTTGTCGCAGTTGTCGGTTGCACTTGCAGTGCCCAGTGCAGTTTCTATCTGTGCTGCAGTCGGGTTGCATCCCAGGTTGGGGTTAGCACCTTGTGTTCCATCCAGTGTGATCACCGGTGCAGTCAGGTCCACCTTCCAGGTCACTGTACGTACCACCGGTGTAGCAACGTTACCACAGCCGTCTGTCACATTCCATGTGCGGGTCTGGGTGCGGAAGCAACCGTTGTTCGATACAGTAGAAGTTGTTGGTGTTGCACCGATGCTGCCACATCCATCGCTTACAGATGCGGTTCCGAGTGCGTCCTCAATCTGCTGAGCGGTCGGATTACAACCCAGGTTTGGATTGGCTCCTTGTGTACCACTGAGGGTGATTACCGGAGCAATCGTATCGGAGGTCCAGCGCACTGTGTGTTGGAAAGTGGTGGCATTGTTTCCGCAGTCGTCGGTTGCATTCCAGGTGCGGGTACGGTAGCGGAAGCAACCTGCACTTACCGTGGATCCATTCTGCACACCGGCCGTGAGGTTGGCATCGCAGTTGTCTGAAACACTAACCGTTCCGAGCCCGGCATTAATGGCAGACCAGGTGGGGTTGCATCCCAGGTCAGTGGTGTCGCCGTTCAGCACGCCGGCATTGTGTGAAATGACCGGATTGATCAGGTCTTCTTTCCAGGTCACGGTGCGTACAACCGCCGTGGCGTTGTTGCCGCAGAGATCACTGGCATTCCAGGTGCGGGTTTGTGTACGGAAGCAACCGTTGTTAGTCACCGTCGACGTAGTGGGGTTAGCTGTTACGTTGTCGCAGTTGTCGGTAGCAGAGGCTGTGCCAAGTGCAGCTTCGATTTGTGCAGCAGTGGGGTTGCAGCCCAGATTCGGGTTAGCACCCTGTGTCCCGTCGAGGGTAATTACAGGAGCAGTCAGGTCGACTTTCCAAGTAACAGTACGGACTACCGCAGTGGCATTGTTTCCGCAAAGGTCGCTTGCATTCCATGTGCGTGTTTGCGTGCGGAAGCAACCGTTGTTCGAAACCGTCGAGGTGGTCGGGTTGGCAGTTACATTGTCGCAGTCATCTGTGGCAGATGCTGTTCCCAGTGCGGATTCTATTTGTACTGCTGTGGGGTTGCATCCCAGGTTCGGATTGGCACCCTGTGTGCCGTTAAGTGTAATCACCGGAGCGGTCAGGTCGACTTTCCAGGTGGCGGTGCGGCTAACGACGATCGCGTCGTTTCCACAGGCATCCATGGCATTCCAGGAGCGCGTTTGGCTTCGGAAGCAACCGTTGATGACTTCTGGGGCAGTGATGGCTGTGGGTGTAACCGATCCGCAGGCGTCGCTGGCTGTTGCCGTTCCAAGTGCTGCTTCAATCTGGGCAGCGGTGGGGTTGCAGCCCAGCGCAAGTGCGGTTCCGTTGGCGGTGATGACAGGAGGGGTGAGGTCTTCGGTCCAAGTTACGGTGACGCTCGCTGGTGCTGCGGCATTGCCACAGGCATCACTTACATTCCAGGTGCGCGTTTGTGAACGGATGCAGCCGTTGGAAATCACTTGTCCGGTGCTGGCGCTCGCGCTGAGGATATCACAGTTGTCGCTAACACTGGCTGTGCCCAGGCCGGCTTCGATCAGGGAAGGTGTGGGATTACAACCCAGGTCGCTATTTGCATTCGCGGGAGTGATGACAGGCGCATCGGTATCCACTTTCCAGGTCACCGTGCGAACTACAGCCGCTGCGTTATTGCCGCAGAGATCCGTTGCATTGAAGGTGCGGGTCTGGGTGCGGAAGCAACCGTTGCTGGAAACACCTGACGTGCTTGGGGAGGCTGAGAGGTTATCGCAGTTGTCGCTGACGGATGCAGTGCCCAGGGCATCTTCGATTTGCGCCGCTGTTGGATTGCAGCCCAAATCGGGGTTGGATCCCTGTGCGCCATCGAGTGAAATAACAGGAGCATCCGTATCGACTTTCCAGGTGAGTGTGCGTGTGAAGGCCACCGATGCATTACCGCAGGAGTCAACGCCCATCCAGGTCCGTGTGCGTGACCGCATGCATCCGTTCTGTGTGGTAGCGGAATTCATGAAAGGAGCCAGTACACTGGCATCGCAGTTGTCGCTGGCACTAACTGTTCCGAATGCCGCAGTGATGTCGGCGGATGTCGGATTGCAGCCGATGTCTTGTGTGCTGCCGTTTACAACTCCTGTTGTATTGTGTACAATAACCGGCGCAACGGTATCGAACTTGAAGGTGAATGTCTGAACGTAGTTGGTCGTGTTACCGCATCCATCGGTCGCAACATAGGTGCGGGTCAGGGTGCGGTTGCAGTCGCCGGTAGTTACATCTGGCAATGCACTAATGGTGACTCCGGAGCAATTGTCGGTGGCACTGACCAATGAAATGTCGGCAGCAGGTATTGTCGGATTGCAGCCCAGGGTTTGTGAGGCAGGACCACTCACGATGAGCGGGGAGATGTCGTCGTTGATCGTAATGATCTGGGTGCAGGTTGTGGCGTTGTTACACTCGTCCTTAATGGTGAACGTACGCGTAATGGTACCACCACACAGTCCACCGGTAAGCGGACCATCGGTCGAGCTGATGTTAATTACACCACTGATATCGCTGGCGGAACCTCCTTGTGCAACAAATTCAGTGAGGTTTGCCGGCGGTGCAGGGATTTCGTCGGTGCAGTGGCGCGTAACGGCTGGCGGACAGGTGACCGTTGGAGGAGTGATGTCCGGTGTGCCAACAACTTTCACAGTATCGGTAGCTACACACGTGGCCAGGGATGGATTGGAAACAGTCAAAATATACGTACCTGCAGAATTAACTGTCGGAGTTGCAGTGTTGGCTCCCGATACGATATTTCCGCCGGATCCCGCTAAGACGGTCCAGGAGTACGTCGCACCCGGAGTCGTGGAGGAACCATTCAGTATGACGGAGGTTACGCTGCACGCAAGGTTTTTGTCTTCGCCTGCATTGGCATTCACTTCCTGGAAGTTTCCGAAAATGAACGGACCGGCAAAGTCTTTCATTTCCGATGTGAACGAAGTGGACGAACGGGTCTTGATCAGGAGCGAACCGAACAGGTTGAAGCAGTTTCCGGAAAGCGGATCGATATCGAGTCCGAATGCGGAGAAATCGATGGCGACTTCAACCAACTGAAGTGGTTGAAGATTGGTTTGGAAACTCGCGTTTTGGGCACTTAGGCTGCCCCAGGGAGCGCCCAAAGGAGATGTATTGGAGTTAGTGACGGATACAAAAAGGCATGTTCCGAGCGTGAATCCGGTCTTGGGTCGTATTTCCGCATAACCGAATGGAGCGGCTGAGCTGGCACCATCAAATACTCCGGTAAAGGTGTAGATGCGGGTGGCTACCGGAAGTGCATTGTAGGTAGCGGTATCCATCCCGTTACCATCAACGTTGTTAGGGTTCACCCACACCCGTACAGAGGCGCAGGGGTTGGTTCCGCCATTACCGTAGTCAATAGATACAAGTACATCGCCCGGTTGTTGCAATGAACTTCCTCCGGGAACAAATTTGGTGGTTGTATGTCCACCATCGGGCCCCGTGTTTGTGAGTGTTGTACCAACAACAACCGGTGCGGTCCGGAAAATTTCAAAATCGATGTGGGAGTCGCCGCTCGTATTCCGCGTGGTGGCGAAGGCATAACCCAGCAGAGGGCCAGGGGTGTTCGTGCCGAAGTTGTAGGCGCGGCGCAAGTGGCCACCTACATCGATCAAATCGTTCTTTTGAGGTACACCGGTGATGCCAAGACTCCAGGTGGCTGGGTTGGCACCGTTCTTATCGGTACCTGAGGCGAATGCCGAACTGTCGACCGAATTACCCGCCGTATGGTTGTCCCTTGCAGCAACCGCATCCAAGAGCATGTGGCCTGTGCTTGGAGTAATAAAACGCGGGTGGATGTTCGGGAAAGCCATCCGCTGCACATAAGTCAGGTTGCGGCTGGATGAGGCCAAGAGTTCGGCTTTAAAGTAATCGGCTGACAATCCAGGCGGTACCGAAGTAGCCGCTGTGGTACCAATTACGCCGAATCCCGGACCAGGTAGTGTGCTGGACCCGAACCAGTCGTCGTGGATTCCTGTAAGTGTTCCCGGCACGTTGGCGTTGAGGTCGCCATCAACACCGAAGTTTCCGAGATTACTGGGGCTACTGCATACAACGGTCGGACATTGTCCGAAGACAGGATTCACCTGAGCCAAGGTAAATAAGACCAAGGCCAGGATCGGCAACATGCACTTCCCGAATATGCCTGGGGAAGATTCACACGCAGTTCCGGAAAGGTGTCCGGACGCGCGCTGCCACTGGAACGTAAAATGTTTCATGGGTGTGGGTTTGGGTTGTGGTAAAGAGGTGATAATATTTGGTGAATGATTTTTTCTGCTATCGGTTTTTCCGGTTTTCAACAGGGAAGAGGTGGTGCAAAAAGACTATTCGATCAATCCTGAACAAACCTGAGAACATTAAATGCTTAATCCAAAACAAAGCAAATAAAATTGGCAAAGGGCTCGAAAAAGTGGGTGAACGACTTAGTAACAAATCGATGTTCACGGCGCGGGTTCGGTATCCGACCTGGTATTAAGACCTTGTAATACAGGGTTTTATGGATTAAAGTTGTTTCAGAATAGTTGTATGTACAAGCTATTTTGTGCTCATCGAAGCAAATTGGAGTGGATTTTCCGGGTTCTGTTCATAAAAAAGGGCCCCGGTCAGGGCCCTTTGGAATTCAATCGTGGCGATTTCAAAGAAAATTAAGCCTGTAGCGGAGCCATCCGGAGGCCAATAAATAGAATTTCTGCTTGTTGGGTACCCGTATACGTTGTTTGCGGACCGACTGGGCCGGCATGCGTTTGATCTTTTTCAGCAAGGCGAGGTAATAGATATAGGCTACATACACACCGAAGCGGGCTTCGGCTGGTAATTGCAGGATGCCCTTGTAGGCTTCTTTGAAATCCTGGTCGATATCGGCTTCGATGCTGCGCTTCGCTTCGTCGTTGAAAATGCTGAAGTCCACACCGGGGAAATAGGTGCGCCCGCGCTCATCGAAGTCGCTCTTCATATCGCGCAGGAAGTTCACCTTCTGGAATGCCGCTCCGAGTTTGCGGGCAGGCATGCGCAGGCGTTCGTACTCATTCTGGTCGCCGTTGCAGAATACGTGCAGGCACATCAGGCCAACAACCTCCGCCGATCCGTAGATGTACTCGTTGTAGGCTGCTTCCTGGTAGTCGCGGTAGGTCAAATCCATTTCCATCGAATGCAGGAAGGCTTCAATCAGATCGTGTCCGATGTTGTATTTACGAACTACAATCTGGAAGCTGTGCAGAACCGGGTTGGTGCTGATGCCTTCGTGAATGGCTTGCCAGGTTTGTGTCTTGAAGCGCTCCAGCAGGACGGCTTTGTCGTGGTTGTGAAATGTATCTACGATCTCATCGGCCAGTCGAACGAACCCGTAAATGGCGTAAATAGGTGCATGCAACTTTCCGTTCTAGGTCTGGATCCCCAGACTGATCGATGTGCTGTAGTTGCGCGTGATGCGTTTGCTCAGCTGGAAGCTGATGCCGTCATAAAGTTCCATCATCGTTCAGGATGCGTTCTGCAGTTAGGCGTGAACCGATTACGACAATCGGTAGTCCGGTGCCCGGAATGGTGCTGGCACCCACGTAATATAGGTTGGAAAATTGCTCGTCTTTGTTCGCCGGCCTAAATCCACCAATCTGGTTGAGTCCGTGTGCGAGCCCGAGTCCACTGCCCCGGTACAGGTTGAATTTGTCCTGCCAGTCGGTTGGGGTCAAAACCGTGCGCGTCACGGTATTGGCCTTGATGTCGAAGCCGATCCGCTCGCCCATGTCCTCTACAATGGTGTCGGCAAGCGCTTCCGCATCCGACCAGTCGGGCTTGAAGCGTAAGTCGGGAACCGGACACAGAATGAAGAGGCTGTCGCAACCCTCCGGTGCACTGTTGTCGTTCGACCGGCTACGTACGTTCACATAGTAATACGGCTTTTTGGGGCTGACCGAGGTTTTGAAAATGGTGTCGGCATAGTCCTTGAAGTTATTGCCCAGGAAATAGTTGTGGTGGTAGAGGTTATCGAGCTTGCGGTTAACACCTAGGTAGATTGTAAAGGGTGCAAGCGTCCATTCCATTTTATCGAGTTTCGGCGCATCGAAGCGCTTCCGGTTCAGGACTTTGCCCCGGAAGGCCGCAGCATCCGCATTGCACACGATGTGATCGGCTGTGAACCGGCGACCGTCGGTGGCAATGGCTGCGGTCACTTTGCCGCCTGAAGTTTCGAGGGAAGCGATTTCGGTGTTGAAATGGAAACGGGCCCCCTTGGAGTCGAGGATGGATTTGATGGCCTCAACGATTTTGTACATACCGCCTTGTACGTTCCAGTATCCATCGTGCTGAAGTTCGGTGTAGTTCAGCAGGCTGTATACTGCCGGTGTCTGGAATGGGGTAGAGCCGAGGAAGAATGAAACCAGGGAGAAAATCACTTTGACCTCCTGCGAATCGAAATTGCGTTCGAGTTCACTCCACATGGACCGGAACATTTTGGGTCCGTGTTTCAACGGCACGCGCGCCAGCTGTAACATGTAATCGAGCCGCGAATCGAAGTTCTGGCGGATAACAATGTCTTCGGTATCGTGAAAAAGCTTGCCGGCAGCCGACAGATAACGGGTCGTCTTACCGACAAGATCCTGCTCGATGCCTTGGAACTCCCCGGCGAGCTTTTCCAGGTTTTTGTGGATCAGAAACGGTTTATTTCGGCCCTCGAAGTACACCGCATACAAGGGGTCGAGTTCGTTGAGCGTCAGAGGATTTTGAATACCACAGTATTCGATCAGCTCCTTGAACTCATAGCTCATACTGAAAAAGGAGGGACCCATATCAAAGCTGAATCCATCCTGTTCGATGAGGTTGAGGCGACCTCCCGGCAGGTGATATTTTTCGACGAACTCGACCTGGTAGCCTTTGGACGCCAGTCGCATACCGGTCGCCAATCCGCCCAGGCCGGTGCCGATGACCAATACGGTTTTC
>JBJTJB010000320.1:0-1270 GCA_046095245.1 Bacteroidota bacterium
AATCAGAAGAAGCCGAACAATGCAAACTTTGCATTGTTCGGCTGCTTCTGATTTGATGGGCCTCGACGCATCATTGATATCTGTTTCTCCCCGGGAGAACTTCTTGAATCCGCCGCCTGTTCCTGAGAGTCCGACCGTGACTTTCACTTCCGGCGCTACAGCGCGAAATTCTTCTGCAACGGCTTCCGAAATCGGGTAGACAGTGCTTGACCCATCTATATTGATGGTGCCGCCGATCGTTTCAGTCGCTTCAGTTGATGTTGAGTTGTTGCCGCCACATGAGGCCAGGATGGTTGTTACAGCGATAAACAGGATTTTTTTCATGATTTGAGAACCGGTTTTTGGTGAGGCAAAAGGACTGGAATTGGATTACAGGGACGTTTACTTAATGTTATTAAAAGGTTAACAATACACTTGGGTCGCCTTGTTAACCTGTACTGGCTGTTTGCCTCTGAGGTGATTTTAACCAGTTTGCCGGTTTTTTTCTGTCTTTCGTATCCATGAAGGTTCATTTTATTGTAACCGACTGAATTACAATGTGGGACTCTTTTAATCCTCATTTAACTTTGCCGTAACATTGCTTCCTCACTTTTGGGCCAACAAAGAGCCAAATGTCGACCGAAACCGTAAAAATCCTGCTTGTTGACGATGAGCCGGATATTCTGGAGTTCATGGAGTATAACCTTCGCAAGGAAGGTTACGAGGTGTTTTTGGCACGCAATGGCAAGGAAGCACTCGAAATTGCCCGTAAGGAGCGCCCTCAATTGGTGATTCTCGACATCATGATGCCAGTCATGGATGGCATTGAGGCCTGCAGGCACTTGCGTGAAATGCCTGAGTTGCAGCATACGATGATCACCTTTCTGACGGCACGGAACGAGGAGTATTCTCAAATTGCAGGTTTTGATGTGGGGGCCGACGATTACATCTCCAAACCGGTCAAACCCCGGATTTTGGTTTCGCGGATTAAAGCGTTGCTCCGACGGGTGAATGGGGTACAACCCCAGGCTCCGGTCATTCAAATCGGAAATCTGCGCATCGACCGGGAAAAGTACCTGGTCTATAAAGATGAGGTGCCGATTTCTTTCCCCCGAAAGGAGTTTGAACTGCTCTCATTACTGACATCAAAGCCGGGCAAGGTGTTTACCCGCGAGGATATTCTCTCACGAGTATGGGGCAACGATATCATCGTGGGTGACCGCACCATCGACGTCCATATACGGAAGATTCGCGAAAAACTGGGAGACGAATCAATCAAGACCATTAAGGG
>JBJTJB010000321.1:0-2727 GCA_046095245.1 Bacteroidota bacterium
GTGTACTTCATGTTGCCACCGCGGTATTGAATCTGCAAACCGGTAGCAAAAGAGTAATTCTCCTGAAAGCGGATTTCCGTTTGAATCCCATATCCGAATCCGATCCGGGAGCCATCGCGCGTGATTTCTTTTGCATCAGGCTTGATCCAGGCCATGCTGGGCAGAACTTTCAGCCCGAAATGGAATTTTTGATCCTGGCTGCGGCCAGCGTGGAAGGCAAACAGGAAAACAAGTACTAGTCCGAGTGAACGCATATCCTTATTTTTATACCCTACAATGATAGGGAAAACCCGCCAATCGCTTCTTGTATTTTTGTCGATACTGCTTGTTTCCTGCGGTACTGATCCGGCAGAAAAAGACAGACCTGAGGCCATTCCGCTGCGCGAAACAGATTCATTAGAATCAGTCCATATCATTCGTTTTGATTCAGATATCCTTGCGCTAAGTACAGCACCCTCCCCGGCAGACGTGTCCAGGCTCAGGCAACAGCACGGGCGTTTCTTCGAGTTGTGGTGCGGGCAACTGGCCGGAATCATTTCACCGCTGGATACAGCTCCCACCAATGCAGAAATCGCCTACAACTTGTCGCAATACCTATCTGATGAGCATATCCGTTCGCTGATGCATGACTGCGACAGTGCATTTAAAGACCTGGAGTGGCTGGAGGAAAAATTGGCTCCCGTCATGGACCGGTTTGAACGAGGATTCCCCAATCAGACTGTTCCGCGTATCATCACCTTTGTTGAGCCGTTCAATTACAAAGTGATGGCCATGGATAGTTCGGCCGGCATCGGACTGCATTACTACATGGGCAGTGAGTACAAATACTACCCCTCCCTGCAGCTGCCACAATACATGATCCGGAAAATGAACCGCGAATACATGGTTCACGATCTGATCAAAGGCTGGCTGGACAGCGAATACTTGGACGATTCGGCACAAAACAGCTGCTTGTCGCAGATGATCTACCAGGGGAAAGTCATGTATGCCATGGATTTGCTGGACCCCACGATGCACGATACCATAAAGACCGGTTATTCGGAGGAACAATACACCTGGGCCTTGAACAACGAATACGATTTGTGGGCTTTTTTTGTGGGGCAGAAATTATTGTACAACACAAATCCCAAGGTTTACCTCAAGTACATTCACGACGGAAATACGACCAGCGGATTCCCGAAACAGGCACCGGCACGTCTGGGTCCATTCATCGGATGGAAAATTGTGCGGGCCTACATGAAAAACCATCCCGAAATGAACCTGAAGGGGCTTTTTGCCCGGCGAAATGCACAAAACATCTTGCTCGAATCGGGTTACCAGCCGGAAAAAAGCACGGACTGACGTGAGAATCGAGCAATTCACCTTCAACCCTTTTCAGGAGAACACTTACCTGCTGATCGCCTCAGACGGCGTTTGCGCAATCGTTGACCCGGGATGCTACGGAAGGCAGGAATGCGAAGCCTTATCGGAATACATCGATTCGAACGGATTACGACCGGAGCGCCTGCTGCATACGCATTGCCATCTGGATCACATGTTCGGTAACCGATATGTTGCCGAGCGCTACAACCTGATACCCGAGCACCATCCCCTGGAAACCCTCATCCTGAAGGCTGCTGTGGATACCGGCATAAGGTTCGGACTTCCTGTAGATGCTTCCCCTGAAGGTGACCCTAACCTAGTGGATGGGATGGTCATACAATTTGGTGATCTGCAGTTGGATGTTCTTCACACTCCAGGTCACAGCCCGGGGAGCGTGTGCTTCTACCATTCAGAGAGTGGCCAACTCATTGGCGGGGATGTCCTGTTCAGGGAGAGTATCGGGCGCAGTGATTTACCGGGAGGGGACCACCAAATCCTGCTAAGATCCATCCGGGATAGGTTATTCATTCTGCCTGAAAAAACAACCGTGTATCCCGGACACGGAGAAAGCACCAGTATCGGGTACGAGATCCTGAACAATCCATTTATGCAATGAGACGAAACAGCATTCCGCTTTTTTTTCTGGCTGCCCTGATTGCATTCACATCATCGGGCTTGCTACATGCTCAAACCGTCACCATGAGCGCCCTGAACATCGACCGTGATGGTGCAGAATACGCCAAAGTCCTTGGGGCTGGCGGTGGTGGAACATTCTTACTGCTGAGCAACCTTCCGATTGACAACGAGCGTGCACGCACCGGGCTTCGGATGCGGAAGAATGAAATCGCCTACTTTGATTCAAAACTGGATGTGAAATGGAAACAGGCCCAAGTTGCCAAGCCTGCTGCGGGAGACCCTGACCAGTTATTCGTTTTCAGGGATCATTTGATTTCCGTTACCCGGATCATTTCCAAGCCCGAGTCTGAAATCAAACTTTATCTGCAGGCCTTCGACACCAGTGGCAAAGAACTCTTCACTGAACGACTCGCCTACACGGGCAACTACCAACGAGGCTCCTCAATCGGTACCACGCGCAGCCTGCTCAGTCCGGACAAAAACAGTGTTGCACTGGTGATCGTTGAACGTAACGGCGAATCAGCCTGGAGCCACCAGGTCAACCTGGACTCATTGTTCAGGCCGGTCAATCAGGCGAAGCTGGCTTTCAAAACGACATCACCCGATTCCCGCTTCCCTGAATCGGCCTTGCTTGATGATGGGCGCACCTATTTCGTAGAACAGGCGCCGATGGACGAACCTGCGCGTCGCGATGAACCCTTCCTTTCGTTCACCCTCCATCTGCAGCAA
>JBJTJB010000322.1:0-1006 GCA_046095245.1 Bacteroidota bacterium
CTCATTGAGGGTCTGTATCACCTCCAGAACCCGCTTTCCGGTCGGATAGTCCAGCGCACCCGTTGGTTCATCGCACAGCAGCAGGGCTGGACGCTTCTCGATTGAGCGGGCGATGGCAACCCGTTGCTGTTCACCGCCTGACATTTGAATTGGCCTGTGTTTGAGGCGATGACCAAGCCCGACCTTCTCAAGCATCATGCGGGCTCGATCTTTCAATTCCGAATTGATTCCCTGTGGCAGAAACGGAACGAGCACATTTTCAATAGCTGTGAGATTACCGACCAGGTTAAAAGCCTGAAAAATGATTCCGATTTTGTTGCGGCGAAAGAGGTCCTTTTCTGATTCGGCCATGGTAGTAAGGTCATGGCCATCAATGATAACTTGCCCTTGAGTGGGCATGTCCATGGCACCAAGAAGGTGCAACAGCGTGCTTTTACCGGATCCGGATGGGCCGACAATGAAAGCGCAGTGACCCGCAGGAATGGAGAGGCTGATGCCGTGAAGGATTTCCATAAGGCCTTCGCCACTGCGATAAGATTTGGTCACATTGCGAGTTTCAATCATCGCCATCTGTTACTATCTTTGCAAATAGAGGTTCTGGATTGATGTCGAGTTCATGCCAGGTTTAGCGATGTCCGAAACGAATCGCTTCCATGGGTGCAAGTCGAGCGGCTTTCCAGGCCGGATATAGCCCGCCAAAAGTACCGGTGACGAGTGATAGAACAAGACCGAGAAGGACCAGTCGGGGGGTCACTACCAACTGCAATCCTCCCTGCAAAAACTGATTGGCGATGGTTACGCCAACAATCGCAAAGACGATGCCAATCAGCCCTGCAAAGAAGCCCATAAAGGCACTTTCAAGAGTGACAAGGCCGAGAACGTGGTTGCGTGACCACCCATTGGTACGAAGGATTCCGAATTCGGCGATTCTCTCCAAAGTACTCATGAGCATAGTGTTTACAATTCCCACTACACCCACAACCAAAGCAAGGCTGACGGTGAGGGC
>JBJTJB010000323.1:0-5948 GCA_046095245.1 Bacteroidota bacterium
GCGCAACACGTCGGGGCAACGCTCCGCTGTAATCAGGTATTGGCCCGGTGCGAAATCAACATCCAGACTGAACTGTTCGCCGGAGTTCCATTGCATCGATTTGACAACGCGACCGGCTAGATCCTGTACGCATACGCGACCACCGGTGAAGCCCGGAAGCGAAACAAAAGCAGTACCTCCGCAGGTTACCGGAGAAGGATAGATGCCGGCCGATTTTGATTGGTTCAGGTCCGAAATTCCGGTCGTGCTGCCGCCGGGATCAAGAACAAACAAGCCGTTTTGCATGTCAGAAACCAAAACATTCCCGCTGGGAAGATACGGGTAGGCGCCCCAGGCCCCCTGGTATGCAGGAGAGGGATACGGGCCACCCATGGGTGTTTGGTAGTGGGTGTCGAAATAGCCGGTGCGGACCGGGTTCATTGGGTTGCTCACGTCATATACCTGCAAGCCATCCTGGTAATATGCGATGTAGCAAGTTGTTCCCACCATGAACGGATTGTGGGGCGTAGGCCCTGTATTGCTCTGAAAGGTGGATTTGAAGGTGAGGTTGCTGAAGTCGGACACATCGTACACTTTCACCGGTAACCCGTTTGGCACCTCATCCATAAAAACGAGCGTGCTTCCGTCATCGGTCAGTGCGCTGCTGTGATTGTATCCGGGGGACGGGTATGTGGTTAGTGATGCTTCAAGGATGAACTGGGCAGGCTGAGTGTTCAAACGAAGGATGTACAAACCGTCAAAACCGCAGGATGCATATACGGTATCGTTTCGCACGAACATATCGTGCACCTGATTACTCGACAGGAGTGCTGGATAATCATCGCTGATTTTGCGAAGCAACACGGGCGCTACCGGATTGGCCAGGCTGAACACGGCCATAGACGCCGTTGTGGCGAAAACACCACCTTTTACGGTTCCGCAATACAGTTTGTCGCCATCTACAAAAATGGTGTGCGAACGCTCGAAATAACTTGTTCCATCGTGAACCACGGAAACCGAATCGGGCAAGTATTGTAAATCCACAATCTGGAAACTGTTCGGGCTTTGATCATCACTGACCAGGTAGGCGTAATGGCTGTAGGTTTTCACCTCTCTCCAGATGCAGTTTGTCCTGCGACCGGGCACAAAATCGGCCATAACAGGCTGCGTAGGATTGGTCACATTCACGAAATACACGCCCGATGAGGCTCCAATGATGGCATATTCGTTCCCGTTACCATCGTGCCAACCCCAGATTCCATTGTACCGAATGCTGTATACGGGTTCGGCCGGAACGGAAGGGTCGTCCCAATTCGATAATAGCCCGATGTTCTGGGCATCGTAGTTTGCCTGTCCGTAGGCAGAGAAGGTGTTCAGTATGACAACCAGGAGGATGACGGTTTTTTTAAGCAGGTGCATCGTGAAGATTTATTTCGGTGAAGTTACGTGCTGAAAGGCATCAGAACAAGGTCTTAAGGGCATGTATCGCTAAGGCATGGAGTTCTCTTTGGTGTGCCTGATTGTCGGCCTCTGATACCAACACCATGGTCCTGAGTCCCACATGCCGCGCCACAATCACCTCCTGCGCAATCCGATGATGCACACAATCAGCACCGGCACGTTGCAGATGCCTGGTGACACTCGCATCCTCATGCCTGTGGCTGGATAGTCCGGCCAAAACCGATCTCCTCAAGGTGATACCACGACGGGTAGCCTCTTCGCCGACCATCCGAATCAAGTCATCATCAAAGGGCTTACTCATGTCGGGAAATCGGGGACCGAAACGCTCATCGTTCGGGCCGATCAGCGGATTAACGCCACTGAAATTGGCTTGATCGGTCAATATTGCCGCATGATGGGCAGCAGGATAACCGGGTAGTGGTGATACCTGCTCCACCAACATGAACGCTGCCGCCCCTAGCCTTGATGCCAGACGGATGGCACGAATCCGTTCGTCGGGATCGTTGGACAAAATGAAAAGAGAGCAAGTGCCGCCGGCATTTTCAGTTAATCGCAGTAAACCCGGCACAATGTCTTTACCCGGTAAATCAGGCATCAACTCTCCACCCATCACTGCAAGGGGTCGAAGACCCTCAAGCTGTGCAGAAACCGTCTGTGCTTCTTCAACGATAGCGCTCCAGATATCCATTGAGAATTGATTCATATTGGGCAGCACCATCGAATAAAAAAGCTGTTTCCATGTCGACTATGAAGACGGGCAAATCACCCAGGTGCTGGATGGCCTCCGGGTTCATCAACCGCACCACGTCTTTACGCGTTGTGAGCAGTATGGCCGGATCGGGCATCGATTGAAAGGTACGACGGATCCGGATGAGATCTGCCACCGAGTAGGGATGGTGGTCCGGAAACACAATTGAATCCAGCTTTGAACACAACGAACCGATGTACCGTTGAAGAGGAGCTGGATCGGCGATGCCGCTGAAGACGAGGATCTGGTGCTTTGAAAGTCCTGATGTTGAGAGAACACCGCCGTTAAGCCCGGCTAGCTCCTCACGGTACCGTATAGTCGAAAAAAGCACCGGGATATCCCGGCCACATCGGATGGCGTCTATATAAGGCAAGGAAGCCTCAAGTGAAAGATCGGCGGGAGTCTTGGTGACAACAATCAGATTTGCCCGTTTCAGTCCGGACAACCCCTCTCGCAAGCGCCCTGCCGGGAGGAGGTAATCGGTATGCCAGGGGGTATTGAAGGGACAAAGCAGTACATTCAATCCTGCCTTCAACCGGCGGTGCTGAAAAGCATCGTCCAACAGCAGAGGCACTCGGTTGGGATTCAGACTACGGATGGAACGGATTCCTTCCACCCGGTTCTCACACACAAAAACCTGGGTATTCGGCAGCATCTGTCGCAACATCAGGGGCTCGTCGCCACTGATCGATGGCCTGTCGTTTTCGAACACCTCATGAAATCCCCGGGTACTGCGTCCATATCCGCGGCTCAGAATGGCGGGCGACCAGGATGATTTCAAGAGGGAAGCCGTGTAGGCGATCAACGGCGACTTACCTGTGCCGCCAACGTGCAAATTACCGATCACGATAACCGGTACATCAACCGATACAGAGGTTAAAAAGCCCAGGTCATACAGGGAATTGCGCAGCCAAAGAGCCAATCCATACAGCCAGGAGAGAGGAATCAACAAACGGCGCACCCGCCAAAGGTACAGGCTTTGTAGCAGCGATGCCTTCTGTACATTTGGAGCACAAATACCACGTCATGCAACTCAACGCACTCATTCGTGCACTGGAAACCTGGGCTCCGACTGCCTTGCAGGAATCATACGACAATTCGGGACTGATAACCGGTCATCCGGAACAGGAAATAACGGGTGTACTGGTAAGTCTGGACGTGACTGAAGCGATTCTCGATGAAGCCAACGCGAGGGGATGCAATGTGATTGTTTCCCACCACCCGATCGTGTTTTCCGGACTCAAGCGACTCACGGGTAAAACAGCGGTTGAACGCATCATCATCCGGTCCATCCGCGAGGGAATTGCCCTGTATGCCATCCATACCAACCTCGATAATGTGGCTCACGGAGTAAACCAGGCCATCGCTGTGCGGCTTGGCCTGGAGTCATGCCGGATTTTGTCGCCCATGCAGGGCCGCATCCGACAACTGGTGACCTATGTTCCACAGGCCCAGGCAGAAGGGGTTCGAACTGCTCTTTTTGAGGCCGGTGCAGGTCGAATCGGAAATTACAGCGAGTGCTCCTTCAGCCTGACGGGTACAGGTTCGTTCAAGCCTGAATCAGGTGCCATGCCCGTCATTGGACAAACCGGCGTACGTCACCTTGAGGCCGAAGAGCGGATCGAAGTCCTTTACCCCGACTGGCTGGAGCGGGATGTGTTGCAGGCCTTACGGAAAAGCCACCCCTACGAGGAAATCGCCTACCAGACCTGGACCATTACGAACCAACACCAGGCTATCGGTGCCGGAATGTTGGGAAAACTACCCGCTCCGGTAAAGGCCGATGCATTTCTCGACTCCCTGAAAACCACCATGAAGGCCTCCGTTATCCGGCATACTGCGCTCGTAAAGGAGACGGTTGAGCACATTGCTGTTTGTGGCGGATCGGGGTCATTTCTACTGCCGGCGGCCATCTCGGCCGGTGCCGACCTTTTCCTGACCGCCGACTTCAAATACCACCAGTTTTTCGAAGCGGACGACAAACTCATCGTTGCGGATATCGGACACTTTGAAACTGAGCAGTTTACGATTGACCTTCTGACGGACTTCCTGCGCGGAAAATTCACTACATTTGCCGTCCGCGCGACGGAGCTGAACACCAACCCCGTCCACTACCGCTAACATGGCCACCAGGAAGACCACAAAAAAAGCCGAAGCTGCTGTTGCCGCTCCGGTCAAAAAGCCAACTCCCGTAGTTCGTACCATCGAAAAGGGAGAAGCCAATACCATCGAAGACAAGCTGCGTGCCTTATATCAGCTACAGCTGATTGACAGCCAGGTAGACCGTATCCGCATCACCCGCGGAGAACTGCCTATGGAGGTTGCCGATCTGGAAGATGAGATCGCCGGTCTTCAGACCCGCATCAACAATTACGGTGAGGAATTCAAAGCGGTTGAAGAGCAAATCAAGAACCGTAAGAACACCATCAAGGATGCTCAGGCCCTGATCAAGAAATACCAGAGCCAGCAAGGTAGCGTGAAAAACAACCGCGAATTCGATTCCCTCAACAAGGAGATTGAATATCAGCAATTGGAAATCCAGTTGTGTGAAAAGCGAATCAAGGAATATACAGTCGATCTGAACGAAAAGAAACAGATCCTTGAGGCCTCTGAAACAACGCTGGAAGGTCGCAACCAGGATTTGCAGAACAAGAAAGACGAACTGGATTCAATCATCGCTGAGACCGAGAAAGAGGAAGCCGAACTGACCAAGGAATCAAACAAGGCCTCGGACGTGATTGAGGAGCGCCTGCTCACCGCCTACCACCGCATCCGCAAGAATGCACGCAATGGACTGGCTGTCGTTTCCATCACCCGTGATGCCTGCGGCGGATGCTTTAACAAAATCCCACCCCAGCGTCAGCTCGATATCCGTCAGCGCAAGAAAGTGATCGTTTGCGAACACTGCGGACGTATCCTGGTGGATGCAGGTATTCTTGACAAAGAGTAATCGCGAAAACGTATATCTCTCAAAAGCAGCCGGACTCCTCCGGCTGTTTTTTTATCCGGCAAGATCGGTTCCTGCCTGAGTATCGAAACGCTCGTTGCGTTTACCCTTGAACAACTCGAATCCGAGCAATCGGCATTCGATGGGTCCGTTGAATACCTTGATGCGACGGTGAGGGCGAAGACCGATAGCAGCAGCGCCTTCCGGACTTCCGGTGAGTATCCAGGCCTGAAAACCTGCGTAACCATGCTTCAGGCGTTCGCCGATTGAAGCATAAAAAGACTCCACTTCTTCCAATGCCAGTTTTTCACCATAGGGCGGATTAATGATAATGGTGCCACGCTTCTCACCTGAATCGAAATCGCGGAAATCGCCACAGGACAACCGAACCATATCTTCCACACCTGCCGACTCAACGTTTTCACACGCCTTACGGTACACCCATTTATTGAGTTCATTGCCGTAGATGCGGGCCTCCTGATCAACGATCTTATCCAACTGCTTTTCACGGATCGTACGATAAAGGGCCTCATCAAAATCGAGCCATTGCTCAAAGGCGTAGCGCTTTCGAAAGGTTCCGGGAGGAATTTTTCCCGCAATCAGTGCCGCTTCAATCGGAATGGTTCCCGATCCACACATGAAATCGATCAGCGGTATGTGCGGCTCCCAACCACTGAGGAGGATGATTCCGGCTGCCAGGACTTCACTCAGCGGGGCCTTGTCAACTTCCGTTCGGTATCCACGCAGGTGAAGAGAAGCACCGGAGGAGTTGATCAGCACCTGGCAGGTATTTTTAAAAATGAAAAGTTGCAC
>JBJTJB010000324.1:0-1205 GCA_046095245.1 Bacteroidota bacterium
GTTGTAGGAGGTGGCACTGGAAATAGTGGACGTACCGTAGTTGTAGGTCTGGCCCGCGCACGGAGTCGTGCTGCCCGTAATACTAACCGGACGTGCCGGTAATACGTTCACACTCACGCTTCGGGCATTGCCCGTTCCGCAAGAGTTTACACCGCGTACAGTAATGGTACCGGAGTTGGTGCCATAATTGACCACCACCGTCGATCCGCTATCGGAGCCGCTGATGCTGGCACCGGTGGGGATGGTCCACTGGTATTTGGTCGCCGCAGCCGTTCCGCTGGTGCTGTAGCTTACACTACTCAGCGCGCAAAGGCCGTTGACCGGACCACTGATGATGCCGGGTGTTAAGGGCATATTGAGGCCGAGGGACTTGGTCCGATAATTACCATTACCGCATGCGTTTCCTGCACGTACTGCGAGTGTACCCCCGGTGTAGCCTGCACCGACGTTCACACTGATCACGTTCGTACCGCTGCCACTGCTGATGCTCACACCGGCAGGCAGGGTCCAGTCGTATTGCGAAGCGCGTGATACAGCAGCCACGCTGAAGGTTTGGGTGTTACCCGGGCACAACTTGGCTGTACCGCTGATGCTGCCCGGCGTAATCGGTACTGCACTTTGGTAATTGATGTTCATGCAGACAGGCGCCGCAGTGGAGCAGGCATTGGAAGCCGTAACACATACCTGACCACTGATTCCTGTACTGGCTGCACCGGATGTCCAATCGGCTGTGATCTGGTTGGTTCCGGCACCGGAAACAACGCTCATTCCGGCAGGTACCGTCCAGGAGTAGGTTTCTGAATTGATGTTGTTACTGTAGGTGAAGGCCGCAGATCCGGCAATGGCCTCGATACACTGTGAAGCGCTACCACTGACTGAACCGGAGGCTACAGCACCCGGAACGGTTATCTGAGCACTTCCCGTGCGGTCTGAACCTTGGGATACGCAATTGGCATCGCTCAAGGAAGTCAATGTGTAACTGGATGTTGCGGTAGGGGATACCGTTATCAGGGCTGGGCTTGACGTAATGCCATTGATGGTAGTGGTGCCTACTCCATTACTATAGCTAAGATCCCAGGGACCAGTACCCGTAAGTGCTACAGAAAGCTGGCTGCTGCTTCAGTTGCAGATCAAGGAGTTTCCACTCAGACTGAGAGCTGCCGTTGGGCGAGCCAGGAAGCTCAATGTTACGTTGGTGTATCTAA
>JBJTJB010000325.1:0-4614 GCA_046095245.1 Bacteroidota bacterium
CTCCTGTGGCAGGAGCCGGTGCAGGTGCCTGTGCAGGCGCAGGAGCGACAGGTGCTGGAGCTACAACAGCGCGGGGTGCATCGGCCACGGCAACACTGCCCATGAACCGCAGTACATACTCGCCTTTGTTATTTTTTTTAACAACATAGGTGGATTCCATTCCCGGCTCGAGGGTCAGGTTGAAGTTCTTTTCACCCAGCGACGTATTTTCAAAAATCACCTTAAGCTTGTAGAATTCAGCATTCAGGGATGTGATCCTGACATTGGTCTCGTGCTGGTCATTTTGACGAAGACCGTTGAGGATGACTGTGAATTTCTCACCATTCTCAGTGAAGAGGACGGCGTTAGACTGGGCATTTGCGAGTGTGACTACCAACGTCAGGCACAGCGCAGCAAGAATTGACTTCATACAGGATACGTTTTTACGGAGGCAAAAGTACAAGAATCAAGCGCCTCGGCGCAAATCCATACTTTCGCAAATCGAAATCCCACGCATGCGTACCCTTTTGTTGTTGGGAGCAGGACGCTCCTCCACTGCCCTGATCCGATACCTGCTAAGCAAGGCAGACTTGGAAGGATTTCGACTGGTGGTAGCCGAACAGGAGCTCGCTATGGCGGAAGCAAAGCTTGGTGGACATCCGGCAGGTCGTGCACTGCGTCTGAATGCGGAGGATCCGGAGGCCCGCGTGAATGCGATCCGCGAGGCCGACCTGGTTATTTCGCTGTTGCCACCGCATTTGCATCCCTTGGCCGCTCACGATTGCCTGGCAGAGGGCAAACACCTGTTGACAGCCAGCTACGTTTCACCCGAATTGCAAACGATGGATCCCGCGGTCCGAAATAAAGGTCTGCTGTTTTTGTGCGAATGCGGACTTGATCCCGGCATCGACCACCTTTCGGCCATGGAAATCATCGATCGGCTCCGGAATAAGGGTGCCACACTCACCGGCTTTCAATCCTATTGCGGAGGACTGATTGCACCCGAGTCGTCCGACAATCCCTGGGGCTACAAATTCACCTGGAACCCACGCAATGTCATTTTGGCCGGACAGGGCACAGCGCGCTACATACAGAACGGCCACTACCACTATATCCCCTACCCCAGGCTCTTTGCCGAATCGGTTCGGGTAGATGTACCCGGAGCCGGGCGATATGACGGATATGCCAACCGTGATTCACTCGCCTACCGCAAAGCCTACGGGCTTGAAACGATACCGACCCTGCTGCGTGGTACACTGCGCAACGAGGGATTCTGCAGTGCCTGGCAGGTGTTTGTCAAACTCGGACTTACCGACGATAGTTTCAAGGTACAGCAATCGGAAACCATGACCTACCGACAGCTGGTAGAAGCCTTCATTCCACCATCTACATTCGGAACTGAACTGGAAGAAAGACTGACGCGGTTCTGCGCAATCGATCCCGAAGGCCCGTCAATGGAACGTATCCGCTCCACCGGAATTCTCGAAGACGAAGTGATCGGGCTGAGTGATGCCACACCTGCGCAAATCCTGCAGCATTTACTGGAGCAACGCTGGAAATTGCAGCCCGGCGACAAAGACCTGATCGTGATGCAACACCTGTTCGACTACGAATTGAACGGCAAAGCACATACATTGCGATCGAGCCTGGTTGTAAAGGGAGACGACGAGCACTATACGGCGATGGCCAAAACCGTAGGACTTCCGCTCGGAATTGCGGCTGTGAATCTGCTGAGGGGTGAATTCAAGACACACAGCGGGGTTAAAATTCCGGTTCATCGTGATTTCTACCACCCGATCCTACGCGAACTGGCGGAGGAGGGCATCCGGTTTACGGAAACCGAGGGCTGAATCAAAAAGAAGGATAGTAAGCTGCGGTCAACGCCTTGTAGGCATCGGTATAGTTCCGCTCATCGACCTGTATCAACAACTCATCTGAATGAAGGACGCGTTCCGACCGGCTGAATTCCATCATGAGGCGTTTGACGGGCTTATCGGCACCGGTACGCACTTCTGTCAGTGCAATACAAAACAACCCGCTTTGCTCGGCCTGCTCGCGGAACAACTGCCCTTCGCGGTGTGGCAAGATCAGGCAGAAACGGCCTTCATGGCTCAGCAAGCGGAGCACTCCGTTGATCAAATCGCCTGGCGTTAACGATGCACTGGCCGACCGGGCCCGGTTCCGTGCTTCGTCGGAGGCTGCCATGTTATCGATGAAATACGGGGGATTGCTGATGATCAGATCGTAGCGTTCTCCCGGTTCAAAATCCATCAAAGAGGAATGAATGATCCGAATGCGATCCGACCAGGGGGAAGTCAAACTGTTCTCGGCAGCCTGTTCACACGATTGACCATCAATGTCGATCGCATCGATGTAAGCCGTTGAACGTTGCGCCAGCATCAGGGCCAACAGCCCTGTACCTGTACCGATATCGAGAATACGTCCGGCATTACCCACCTGTGCCCATGCACCCAACAAAACCCCATCGGTGCCCACCTTCATGGCACATTTGTCCTGGTTGACAGTAAACTGCTTGAAATGAAAAACAGAGGCTGACATAAAAAACAGAGCAAATGTACACGAGCGGGCGCATAGGGGCAAGCCCCTGCTTGTCCAAAAAATGGGAAGTATTGAACAAAGCGGTATTTTTTATACATTGATTTACAATACTTTAAAAAATATTCTTGTACCTTGCATTGCATAGTACATTGTTTTATATAGATCTTTGCCCCATCCAATACCGGCCATGAATCCACTCGAGAACACACAAGCACAGATGCGCAAGGGCGTGCTGGAATTCTGCATCCTCTCCATCATCCGTCAGGGCGAGGTGTATCCCTCCGATATCCTTCATCACCTGAAAGCAGCCAAACTGGTGGTTGTTGAAGGAACGCTTTATCCCCTACTCACCCGGCTCAAGAACCAGGGGCTACTGGCCTACACCTGGAAGGAGAGTTCGTCCGGCCCCCCGCGCAAATACTACTCCCTTACTCCGGAGGGTATCCAATTCACTCAATCCCTTGAATCGACCTGGAAAGAACTGGTCGATGCTGTTACCGCCACCACCCAATCCAAATCCAAGAAGTCATGAACAAGACCGTAACCGTCAACATCGGAGGCATCGTCTTCCACATCGAAGAGCAGGCCTACGCCGCCCTGCAGCATTACCTCGAATCGGTACGAAAAGCCTTGTCGGGCCATCAGGGCACCGATGAAATCCTGCAGGATATCGAGTCCCGCATGGCTGAAATGTTCAACGAAACCATCAAACATGAGCGCCAGGTGGTGACACTGGCGGAGGTGAATTCCGCTATAGAAGTCATGGGAAGTCCGGCAGCCGTTGCCGGAAACGACAACCTATCCGAACCGTTCACCAGCGACACCGGAACAAAATCCGACTCTCCTGCAGCAAAGCGTCTCTTCCGTGATCCCGACGACAAAGTGATTGGTGGTGTATGCAGCGGCCTGGGGCATTACCTGGGTGTTGACCCGCTCTGGTTCAGGCTGTTTTTCGCATCCATCTTCCTCATCTTTGGAAGCGGACTGCTCCTCTACATCCTGCTGGCCCTGATTTTACCGAAAGCACGCACTACTGCGGAGAAACTGGAAATGAAAGGTCAGCCGGTCAATGCCTCCACCATCCGGAGCATCGTTGAAGAGGAAGTGAAGGGAATCGGCAAGGGGCTTTCCGGTCGCTCAGCCAAGGGAATTGCCGGAAAAATCTCCAGATTCTTCGATTTACTGGCGCAGTTGGTCGTGGCCGCTGTGAAGTTCATCTTCAAGCTGGTGATCGGATTCTTCACCTTCATTCTGGGGGTTGTACTGATTGCGCTTTTCATCGCTTTACTGGCCATGGCCGGATTGGTGCCGGGCTCAAATGTGCCGGTGGTCCTGTCGAGCCTGGTGCTGACAACCACACAACTCAACATCCTGATTGTGGCCATTGGCATCGTACTGGGTATTCCCATCCTGTTCCTGCTTCACGCACTCGTTCGCCGCCTGTTCAAATTAAACGCGCTTCCGAAATCGGTCATGCTGACCGCGCTATCAGTTTGGATTTTCGGATTGATCCTGGGTCTGTTCAGCGGATTCGATATCGGCAGCCAGTTTTCGAAAACAGCCAAGGTCACCAAACAGATTCCTTTAGCACAACCCCAGAGCGACACATTGAATCTGGCCAGCTTACCGATCAGTGCCGAAAGCGGAACATACACCATCATCAGCGGTGATGATTTCAGTGTGAATGAAGATGCAGACAGCGTGTATTTCGGATCGGTGCAACTGGACATCCGTAAGGCCAAAGGCGATGTGTTCGAACTGAGCCAAAGCCTGATCAGCCGGGGGTCCGACCAGAAGGAAGCATCGCGCAATGCGACTTCCGTGAGCCATGTCCTTGAACAAAACGGCGACCTGCTTTCCATCGGCTCGGCCTTCGGTCTACCGAAAGGGACCTTTTACAGAGGACAAAAAATCCGCTTCGTGTTGTATGTACCGGTCGGAAAAAGCGTATACCTGGATGAGAGCAGCGAATCCCTGATTTACGATATCCAGAACGTCAGCAATACACTCGACGAAGACATGCCGGGTCGTGTATGGACCATGACTCCGCAAGGCCTCACCTGCATCGGTTGCTCC
>JBJTJB010000326.1:0-1584 GCA_046095245.1 Bacteroidota bacterium
TGGATCCACGCCACCGTGACCGGATTGCATTTCTGAGGGTTTGCAGTGGGAAATTTGAGCGGGGTAAATTCTACCACCATGTTCGCCTGGACAAGGACATCCGATTCAACAATCCGGCGACCTTTTTGGGGCAAAGCAAAAACATTGTTGATGAGGCCTTTCCCGGAGATGTGATCGGACTTTACGATTCAGGGAACTTCAAAATCGGAGATACGCTCACCGAGGGCGAGGTAATGCAGTTTCAGGGAATACCAAGCTTTTCCCCGGAGATCTTTAAGGAGTTGGTGAATACCGACCCTATGAAAACAAAACAACTCGAAAAGGGGATTAACCAATTGACCGACGAAGGTGTAGCCCAACTTTTTGTGCAGCATGGCGGAAACCGCAAAATCGTCGGGACAGTTGGAGAGCTGCAGTTTGAAGTTATCCAGTACAGGCTCGAGCACGAGTACGGAGCCAGCTGCAAATTCAATATGCTGAATGTCTTTAAAGCATGCTGGATCACCTCAGAGGACAAATCAAAACTGGATGAACTTGTCAAATTCAGACAACATCAGGTAGCTACGGATAAAGATGGTAATCTGGTTTACCTGGCCGAATCACAGTGGATGCTTGACCAGATGATCAAGAACCATCCGGATGTGGAGTTCCACTTCACCTCTGAATTCAAACGCAAGAAACAGGAGGCCTGAAGCGGGCTTATTTGACAACGGCCCTGTACTGCAGCTCACCGCGTTCAATTTGTTGAACGATGGATTCGATCAATAAGTCCTCGTCCTCCGGCTTGTATTCCGATTTTAGATTCGCTCCGAACAAACGGGCCAGGCTTTGCCAGAAGAAAGCCTGAAAAGAGCCCCTTAAGTCTTTCACCAACGAATAAGAAGTACGGCCTGTTTCCCGATCGACCAATTTGATCAGGATACGTCCCTGTGTGAACGTCAGTTTGCGAAGATCCTTTTCAAATTGAGCCTTCATTTCATCTTCAGTCGCTTTAATGAAGCGCTTCCTGGCCTTTTCATTCGGAATGCGTGCAACACTGTCGTTGATGTATTTCAACTTGTCCGCTGCCAGACGTGCATAGGGATATGCCTTAAGCACATCCCTGCGGAGTTTATTGAAGGCTTTTATTTTCTCGGCCGCTTCGGGCGAAAGGGTCGCAAACACTTCGGCAGGGGCCAGATGGATTAATGGGATCGTATCTCCGTCCACCACATTGGCCAATACTCGAAGCCGGCCATCCGGCATCTCGATCTGACCCACAGAAACCGTGGACAGGAACAGCAGTACCAATATGGGGAGGCAACGCATCAGCAATTTTTCAGCAAAGGCCGTGCCTGAATGATCAGCTGCGGTTTAGTTTCCAGGGTGACAGGGACGAAACTTCAGTTTCGGCTTTTGAATTTGCCGATGCAGTACTCCCTCCGATCTGAAGTGCATGAACCAGAACAGCCAGGGCTTTTTCCTCGTCGGACTCAAGTTCCGGCCGCAAAAACTCGGGTTGGAAATAATACTTCACGAAGTGTGTATCGAAATGGCCCGAGCGGAAAGCCTCGTGCCCCATGACGAAACGACAAAAACCCAAGG
>JBJTJB010000327.1:0-3780 GCA_046095245.1 Bacteroidota bacterium
GACCTGTAATGCCCTAATCTTGTCGTTGATGCGGTGTTCGGGTTCCTTTTTGATCGGGCCCCGGCCTCGAAAGCCGGGACGGTTTGGAAACGTTGCTATGTTGCCTCCTTTGGTTTTAATTTAACGTATTTACTATCAGACTGATAGCAGGTAATCCACCTCTTTGTTCAGCTTATCGCAGAACGCCTGAATGGATAAACTGCCCTGGTCACCTTTTCCATGTTGTCGGACCGAAACACAGGAATCCTGCTCTTCTTTTTCCCCCACAATGAGCATGTAGGGAATCTTTTTCACTTCGGCATCACGGATTTTTTTGCCGATTTTTTCGTCCCGGTCGTCAACGAGCCCGCGAATATCGGAATTTATCAGTTGCCGTAAAACTTTTTTCGCGTACCCGTTGAATTTATCGGAGATGGGGAGGACAGCTACCTGCTCGGGCGCAAGCCAGAGGGGGAAGTTGCCAGCAAAGTGTTCAATCAGGAAGCCTATAAAGCGTTCGTGGGTTCCCAGCGGCGCACGGTGTATGCAAATCGGGGTTTCCATTTCGTTTTTGGCATTCCGGTAGGTCAAACCGAACCGTGCCGGTACCGCAAAGTCGACCTGGTTGGTCGCCAGGGTGAATTCGCGCCCGATGGCACTCCAAACCTGCACATCGATTTTAGGTCCGTAAAACGCCCCCTCATCCGGAACTTCCACGTAGGGGATTTTACTGTCGATCAGGACCTGGCGTACCATGTCCTCGGTTTCCTTCCACAATTCCGGGTTGTTCACGTATTTCTGTCCAAGCTTGGAGGGCTCGTGGGTGGAGAAACGCATGACATATTTTTCGATGCCGAAAATGCGGAAGTACTTGAGGTACATGTCGTTCACCGCATTGAACTCCTCGGCGAACTGATCCCGCGTGCAGTAAATGTGGGCGTCGTTCAGTTGGAGCGAGCGCACGCGCATCAGCCCGAATAACTCGCCGCTTTGCTCGTACCGGTAACAGGTTCCGTACTCGGCCAGGCGCATGGGGAGGTCCCTGTCACTGGGATTCAGCTCCTTGACAATCTTGTGGTGGTGCGGGCAGTTCATGGCCTTGAGGTAATACTTCTCCCCGTCAAACTCCATGGCCGGATACATGCTGTCCTCGTAATAGGGCAGGTGGCCGCTCGTGAGGTACATGCTCTCTTTGGCCAGGTGAGGCGTGCGCACCCGTTTGTAGCCAGCCACGGCCTCCGTCTTCTTGGCCAGTCGCTCAAGTTCTTCAATCATTACCCCTCCGTTGGGCAGCCAAAGCGGCAGGCCCGGACCTACATCGTCATCAAAGGTGAAAATCTCCATCTCCTTGCCGATTTTCCTGTGGTCACGTTTCTTCGCTTCCTCCAGCATGGCCAGGTATTCGTCCAGCTCGGATTTCTTGGGAAAGGTGATGCCGTAGATGCGTGTCAGCATCGGATTGGACGAATCATTTTTCCAATAGGCACCGGCCACATTGGTCAATTTGATGGCCTTGATATATCCGGTGTGGGGGATATGCGGTCCACGACACAAGTCGGTGAAGTTGCCCTGGGTGTAAAAGGTGATGGATCCGTCCTGAAGGTTTCCAAGGAGATCCAATTTGTACTGGTCGCCTTTTTCCGAAAAATAACGGATGGCCTCGCCCTTCGACATCAGCTTTCGCTCGTAAGGATTGGCCTGTTTGGCCAATTCGGCCATCTTGTCTTCAATCTTTTTCAGGTCATCCGCAGAGAATGCCTGTCCGCCGAAATCAACATCGTAGTAAAAACCATTCTGCACAGCCGGACCCACCCAGAATTTCACTCCAGGATAGTAGTGCTCCAAGGCCTCGGCCATCAGGTGAGCCGATGAATGCCACATGGTACTCTTGCCGTCTGCATCGTTCCAGGTCAGCAGCGTGAGTTGGGCATCTTCTTCGATGGGCAGCGTAAGATCACGGACCTCTCCGTTCACACGAGCTGCAAGTACATTACGGGCCAGTCCTTCAGAAATGGACTTCGCCACATCGAGGGCAGTAGTGCCCTTTGGAAATTCCCGAACCGATTGGTCGGGGAGCGTGATTTTGATTTGCATGGAATTCAGCGAGGCGCAAATATACATCAAGGAACGCCCCTTTTGACCGCTTTTCCATCTGAAAAATAACGGATTATAGGTTCAGATCAAACCCGCTCTAGCGCTTGTAGCGCCGCTTGTTGTTGCCGGTTGCCTGGTGTTTTTCGCTGAACCGGTAAATCCCCCGGATGGTCAAATCCATACCTGCTCCGTTTGGTTTCGTTACATCGCTTGGAAGGAAGTCGAGTATCGTTTCTCCGGCATCAAACTCCACCCCGTTGGAATTGACGCGTTTGAGATTGTATTGGATGAAATTGGTCCTCAACCCGAACACGAATGCAAAACCGCCATCCCCTTTATTCAGGATGAACTCAGTTGAAAATTGTCCTCCTCCGGCCGGTTTGTAGTGATAGGTATTGTGTCCTCCTCCTGGAATCTGACTGGCGTCGAAGTCGAATAGGTTCGAACTGCTGAATACGGGTCCGGCCGAAATGAGAAATGCATTGTCGCGTTTACCGACCGGTAACAATCGCTGAATGCTTGCCATGATATTCATGTGCCTAAAACTTCCATCGGCATTGTCAACCGGCGGTGACATCATCGTGAACTGGTAATTCAACTCCCCGCCGGCAAGCCAGTTGCCCGAAAAGGCATAGGCTCCGGTGATACCAATGGAAGTGCCGCCTCCGGCACTGATTTCGATGACTTCGTTGGTTTCAGTCCGTAATCCTGTGTCGAAGGAATTGAATCCTCCCCCAAAAGAGGTAGTGAGGCCGATATAGCTTTTTCGAAATTGAGCACTACTGCTCATCGACATCAAGAGGAGAGGAATAATCAATGCGAATGTGCTTGTTTTCATGGTCGGGCTTTTGGTTAGGACAAAACTCTGCAGGCCGCGGCTGTTCATGTATGACCACCATCAGTTCGCTGCATGACCTTTGTGCAGTACATTAGCTGACATGGAGCAGAGACGGAAGCCCACTAAACATTCAGTTTCGGGCGGACTTGGTTTCCGGTTTTTCGAGGACGTTTGGGAGGTGGTTCGGTTGATACCACCGGGCAGGGTCACCACCTACGGCGCAATTGCCCGGTACCTGGGTTCACCCAAATCCTCCCGCATGGTTGGTTGGGCGATGAATGCTGCTCACGCGGTTGAGCCACCTGTCCCAGCACAGCGCGTGGTGAACCGGAATGGGATGCTTTCGGGTAAATTACATTTCGGAGATCCCAACCGGATGTGTCAATTACTCGAACGGGAGGGCGTAGAGGTGAGCGATAATCATGTGGTGCGGTTCAGCGATTTATATTGGGATCCAGTCGTGGAACTGGGACTCTGAGCCTGTAACGTAATCCGTTCGATGCTGGCGGTTATCTTTGTCCTGTGCCCGCAGTGGCTTTTTAAATCGTATGTCGAAAGAACTGGAACTGAATAAAAACGAAGACCAAAACCGCTTGTTGGTCAGCGCGCTAAACCGCCGCCTGCAGGACGTTTCGCACGGTGGAGGTAAAAAGAGTGCCGAGAAACAGCGGGAGAAGGGCAAGTTACTGGCCCGCGAGCGGATCGATTATCTTCTCGACAAGGACTCTCCGCGCATCGAAATCGGTGCACTTGCTGCCGATGGCATGTATGCTGAGCAGGGTGGATGCCCATCGGCCGGGGTGGTAGTGGTCATTGGTACGGTTTCCGGGCGTCAGTGTATTGTGGTGGCCAACGATGCCACCGTGAAG
>JBJTJB010000328.1:0-4224 GCA_046095245.1 Bacteroidota bacterium
CAATACCGTATCGACGATTGACAATACAGTCAATGCCCAGGCTGCATCGTATTCCTACGTGATCACTACCAAGACGGCTTGCGGTGGTGAAGAATCGCTCAATTCAGATACATTACAGACCATCAAAGTCAATGTGGCCAACAACAACGGGGTAGCCATCATCACTTGGAATCCGATTCACAATCCTGAGTTGGCCACTGCTACGCAAAGCTACCGTGTATTGAAAGAGTATCCCGCCGGAACCTGGAGCCAGATCGGTACAACGGTCGCCCCTGTTTACATCTGGACTGACACCATCAACCTGTGTGAAGCCATCATCAACTACCGTGTTGAAACCGGAGATCAATCCGGCTGTACCAGCGTTTCGTCGGTTGATGGCGATTTGTTCAGGGATGTAACCCGCCCGACGGTTTCATCGCTTGACTCGGTAAGCCTTGACCCCTTCACTCCTTCCAATGTCAGTGTCAGTTGGTTGCCCAGCCCTTCAGGGGATGTGGTAGGATATATTGTTTACCAATTCAATGGCGCTTCATGGGATTCCATCGGAGCCATTCAGGGAATCAATGGATCATACTTCCTGCACAACAATCCTGCAGCAGAGTTTGCCAGTCAGCGGTACAGCATAGCGGCATACGACAGTTGTGGCAACGTCAGCAACATCGGCGTAAGCCATAACACCCTGTTCACTACAGGCAAACTGGATGTGTGTCGTGGTGCGATTGATCTGCGTTGGAATCCATACATCAACATGGTGAACGGCATTGCGCAGTATCAGATTTTCATGAGTGAGAATGGAGGTCCCTACACCCTGTTGGCTACGGTCGCCGGTAACAACGTCAGCTACAGCCATACCGGCCTGAATGACGAAACCAATTACTGCTACTACATTCAAGCAGTCGGAAACACTACAACCCGCACTTCTCGTTCGAACATTGTGTGTGTTTATGCTGACCTGCTTGAACTGCCGACATTCAGTTACCTGAAACGTGCTACGGTGCTGGATTCGCGGCGTGTGCTGGTGGAATGTTGGGTGGATGTAGCCAACAACCCGGATGTTTCCAGGTACAAGCTACAGCGTGCATTCGACCCCAATGGCCCATACGTAACCGTGAATGCGGCCACTTACACTGGCTTGCCACTTGTCACCTTTATCGACAACGGTGCTAAAACGAACCAATACAGTTATTACTACCGTGTCATCACGATTGATTCCTGCGGTAATGAAGTCCTGATCAGTAACCTCGGTCGTACCATTTTGCTGACCGGGCAGCCGGAATTCAATTTGGTGAACGAACTCAGTTGGAACTTCTATGAGGATTGGCTGGGAGGTGTAGGCAACTATGCCTTGTTCCGTAGCGTTGACGGTGTTTGGGATCCGGCGCCTCTTGCCACCCTGAACGATGGTGTGCTCGAGTACAATGACGATGTTTCGGCACTTTACAAATTCCCCACCTACAAGGGCAAATTCTGCTACCGCCTAGAGGCCTATGAAGGTCCTGGAAATACCTATGGATTCACCGACACCAGCGTATCCAATGAATTCTGCCTGATACAAGAGCCCCATGTATTTGTCCCGAATGGATTTACACCCGGAGGGAAGAATTCGGTATTCAGGCCGGAGTTCATTTATGTGGACATCAAGAATTACTACTTCGCCGTTCTGAACCGCTGGGGTCAGAAAGTGTATGAAACCCGGACCCCGGGTGAAGGTTGGGATGGCACCTACAATGGATCAATCGCCCCTGAGGGCACTTACGCCTATACCATCCGGATTTTCGGAACCAATGGACAGGAGATTGAGAAGATCGGAACCGTAACCTTGTTGCGGTAGTTTTCCGGTAACGCGTGGTAAGGCCGCTCAGGGATGGGCGGCCTTCATTTTTTACACGCCCTCATCCACCGGAAACACCTACTTTTGCTTGCCAATATACCGGATCGCGCATGAAACCTGATCAGAAGTTTATTGGCGAGGGCCTCACCTACGATGATGTTTTATTGGTGCCCTCCTACTCCGAGGTAATGCCTCGTGAGACAGATACCACCACTCAGTTCACGCGCGGGATCACCATCCGTATCCCCTTTGTTTCCGCTGCTATGGACACCGTTACGGAATCGGCCATGGCCATTTCCATGGCCCAGGAAGGTGGAATCGGCGTTCTTCACAAGAACATGTCCATTGAGCAACAGGCTGCCGAAGTCCGTAAGGTAAAGCGGAGTGAAAGTGGAATGATTCAGGACCCGGTTACCATGCTGGAGAATGCCTCAATCGCCGAGGCGCTGCGCATCATGAAGGAAAACAAGATCGGCGGGATCCCCATCATCAACGGACAGGGTAAACTGAGGGGTATCCTGACCAATCGCGATCTGCGTTTTGAGAAAGACCTCAAGAAGAAGGTATCGCAAGTCATGACCAGCGAAAACCTGATTGTAGCCCAAGGGGTCACCAGTCTCCAGAAAGCTGAGCTGATTTTGCAGCAGCATAAAATCGAAAAGCTTCCGGTCGTTGATAAATCAGGTAAGCTGATCGGCCTTATCACCTATAAAGACATCTTGAAGTTCAAATCAAGGCCGAATTCGAATAAGGATGAGCTCGGACGCTTGCGGGTTGCTGCTGCTGTTGGGGTTACCCAGGACACACTGGCCCGGGTTGAGGCCCTGGTTCATGCAGGTGTTGATGCCATCGTGATCGATACAGCACACGGGCACTCGAAGGGTGTGGTTGAAACCTTGAAACGGGTCAAGAAGGCCTACCCCAAACTCCAGGTAGTGGTCGGAAATATCGCAACAGCCGATGCTGCAAAACTTCTGGCCAAAGCAGGGGCTGATGGGATCAAGGTGGGAATCGGGCCCGGTTCCATCTGCACGACGCGTATCATCGCCGGCGTCGGAGTTCCGCAATTGTGGGCCGTACTTGAAGTATCGAAAGCCTTGAAGGGAACCGGAATCCCGGTCATTGCCGATGGAGGAATCCGGTTTACAGGGGATGTGCCCAAGGCCATAGCCGCCGGAGCCAGCACAGTCATGATCGGTTCTCTGTTTGCTGGGACAGAGGAGTCACCCGGAGAAACCATGATATACGAAGGGCGTAAATTCAAGGTTTATCGGGGCATGGGCTCCATCGAGGCGATGAAAGAAGGCTCCAAAGACCGGTATTTTCAGGACGCCGAGGACGATGTCAAGAAACTGGTTCCGGAAGGAATTGTGGGCCGTGTGCCCTATAAAGGCCTCGCTTCTGAGGAGATTTACCAGTTGACGGGTGGTTTACGGGCATCTATGGGCTACTGTGGCGCAGCAAACATCAAGGACCTGCAGCAAGCCCGTTTCATCCGGATTACCTCCTCAGGTATCCGTGAAAGTCACCCCCACGATGTGACCATCATCCGCGAAGCACCCAATTATACGCGATAGACTTGCCCTGTTAGTCGAGGCAGGCTGCTGCAGATTTTAACCCGAATTAACATGCCCCTAGGAGGGTACTTTACTACATTTGTCTCCCTTATCAGACCCTTTATCACGAACATGAATAAGACCTTGATCAGTACGTTTCTTTCTTGTTTGACCCTGAGTTGCTTGGCATTAGCCCAGGGCACAGCCACCAAGACCCAGAACAGCGGCATGGCCCCGGTTCCAAAGGCGGTTTTCACTCCCTCCGACCCAGTATTGATGACCATCTCGGGTGAAAATGTGAGCCTATCTGAATTCGATCGGGTGTTCCGTAAAAACAACCGCGATACCGTTTTTACGGAAAAATCAGTACGCGAATACCTTGACCTTTACATCAATTACAAGCTTAAGGTCCGGGAAGCGGAGGCGCTTAAAATGGACACGAGCGAGACCTTTAAGTCGGAACTTGCCGGTTATCGTAAGCAGCTTGCCCAACCCTATCTGAACGATAAGGAGGTTGGCGAGCAACTCATTCGGGAGGCCTACGACCGGTTGAACAAAGATGTACGCGCCAGCCACATATTGATCCGTTTGGATGCTGAGGCCCTTCCCAAAGACACGCTCAACGTCTACAACCGGATTATGAAAATCCGGGAAATGGTCATGAAGGGTGCCGATTTCGCTAAAGTTGCCCGTGACTCTTCCGAAGATCCCTCAGCCAAAGAGAACAGCGGTGACCTCGGGTATTTTACCGGTATGCAAATGGTATATCCTTTTGAGACTGTGGCCTACTCAACCAAGCCCGGCAGTGTATCGATGCCAGTTCGTACGCGTTTTGGA
>JBJTJB010000329.1:0-1139 GCA_046095245.1 Bacteroidota bacterium
GCAGTATGATCAGGGTTCGCTTCGGATAGTCCTTGCGTTCTGCAGGGGTAGCACGCGAAACCATGGAGTGGTAGCTGCGCTCCTTCCGGATCTCAGATAAGGTGTAGTCATACCGGAGTTTGGTGTCAAAGTAATCACCACGGGCTCGCCAAAGTAATTCCTTCAACAGGATGTATTCACCGCCCTTTTCCTGCATGTTCTGCTGTGCGGTTCGCATGCCTTCATTCAAGTTTCCTGCACTCAATGAATGATAGTATTCCCGGGAGAAACCTTCAACCTGATTTTCAAAATCGGTGATGCCGTATTGCATGCGGATGATCTTGATCGCATTTTCCATCGAATCCAGTTCGGATTTCTTCTTGGTCATCATACGTTCGGTAACAATGAGTGCTTCCTGACAGGAGTCCCGGTGGATGCTTCGGGCTTTCAAATCGGCGAAACGGATCAGGCTGTCGCACATCTGCGCGGCTGTAAGCGGAGTCTTGTCCCACACATTGATTTCGATGGATTCGAATTCGGTCTTGGCAACCTTTACGTTTTCATTGATTCGCTTGAGCATCTCAAAGCGAGGGAATTGCCCATTGCTGTCGATTTCGTAATGCTTGTACAAATCGAAGGCATTGGCCAGTTGGATCAGCACATCTTCCGAGTGCAGGTATTGAACCATTTGTTCGGTGGGCGATTCCTTGGAATAAGCCTTCAGGTTGGAAGGATAGATGACCGCCGTCGACTTGAACATCGGAGTCATGAATTGCGGCATGGTGATGATGATAGCCGCAATGACAGACAGAATAGTGGTGATGATCAGCTGCTTCCGCCACTTGATCAGCAGTTTAAGTAATCGGATGGAATCCAGTTTTCCGGAGTTATGGTTGGATGGGTTCATGGCAGTGGTTGAGGTAACCGAGCGTCAAAAGTAGTTGAAAGGGCGTGGACAGGCATTTCGTCTCTCTTAGGCCTCCGCCCTCAGGGTTTGCATCAGCTCTTTCGGTCGTATTAGCCTTAGAATTAGCGCGATTACGGTACAAAATAGGGCTGTGAGAACAGCCTGAATGAGGAAATGCTGGGGTAGTGCCTTTCCTGCGTAGGCAACAGAAAAGCAGGTTGCCACAAAGGCCAGGTAGCGGAAGGCCAAGCTC
>JBJTJB010000330.1:0-1106 GCA_046095245.1 Bacteroidota bacterium
GACTCAGTTCCGCTCCTAAACCACTCAAACCTTCTACGATTTCAGGAAAGTCATTCCGAATGAGCGGCTCTCCTCCGGTCAAACGATTTTTGTCGACCCACATGTTAACGACTGCAGCAGCCAGCCTTGTTATTTCGTCGGTACTCATCCACTTCCTGCCAACAAAATAATCCTGACCGAACACATCGGAAGGCATGCAGTAATTGCATCTGAAATTACAATTATCCGTGAGCGAAATGCGAAGGTAATTGTGCTTCCGACCAAACGAATCCGTTAAAACGGGGACCATGGGTTCGACAGCATTCATGCCTCAGTTGCCTCCCTCTTTCGTTTCCAACGCCGATGTGTCCATAACCAGAATTCCGGGTTGGCACGGATATCCGCCTCAAGCATGCGGGTATGCGACTCGGTGATTTCACCATGCGTAGCCGCTGCCGGATTTTCAGTAATCAGCCGGAATTCACATTCGTACATCCCTCTGGCCAACTTGTGAATGCATCCGAAAAGGACGGGTTGACCATAACGCAAAGCATATCGTTCGGTCCCGAACAGCACGGCTGTGTCCTGGTTTAAAAAATCCATCCAATACGCTTTTCCTGAACGTGAAGGACTTTGGTCGGAAGCGAAAATGGATAGTGTAGGTCGGTCCGATTGTCGTTCAAATGACTGCTGCACCTCCTTGATTGATACCATTTCCAATCCGAACATCCCTCGGGTAGACCGCATTTTCCGGTCGAAGAAGGCATTTGTCAAGGGTTTATAAAGCGCAACACAGTGATGCTTCACGGCACCGGCGATGGCCACAGCGAACAATTCCCAACTGTTAAAGTGACCACCCGCCAGGATCACACTTTTCCCATCGACGGCGAAACGGTCAACGATTTCGGGGTTACGGAAACGCATGCGCGTCTTCGCTTCCTGTTCACTGATGGAGAAAATTTTAACGCTTTCCACAATCAAGTCGCAAAAATGCCTGTAGAAGGACTTCATGATCCGGCGTTTTTCATTGCTGGACTTCTCTGGAAATGACCGGTCGATGTTCTCCCGCACCACCTTTTTTCGGTAGGGCGTCAGGTAAAAGAACACCAGAAACATCACATCGGACA
>JBJTJB010000331.1:0-4727 GCA_046095245.1 Bacteroidota bacterium
AAGGCGAGCTGATTAAATACCTTCGCTTTCAATGGTCCTGAACCGATACAATAACCGAGTTTAATAATCGTCTTTAAGTTTCAACCCACATAAAACCCATGAAAAAATCCTTGCTCATCGGAATTGTAGTCGTAGGTGTCATTTTGCTGCTGGTTGGCATGTTCGCCAGCATGTACAATTCCATGGTCGACCGGCAAGTCAAGGTTGAATCCGCCTGGGCGCAAGTTCAGAACGACTATCAGCGTAGACTCGACCTGATCCCTAACCTGGTCAGTACGGTGAAAGGTGCAGCCGAATTTGAAAAATCGACCCTTACGGCCGTTATCGAGGCCCGCGCCAATGCCACACAGGTAAAGGTTGATCCTTCGAACATGACACCCGAAGATCTTGCGAAATTCCAGCAGGCTCAAGGGCAACTGAGCACAGCACTGGGCAGGCTCATGGTGGTTGTAGAACAATACCCGGATCTTAAAGCGAATCGTAATTTTTCTGAATTACAAGTTCAGCTTGAGTCTACCGAAAATAGAATCTCAAATGCACGACGGAAATTCAATGAGGCGGCCAATGATTATAATGCCTATATCCGCAAGTTTCCGCAGGTGATGCTGGCTGGAGTTTACGGTTTCCATGCCCGACCCTTCTTCGAGGCTGAAACGGCTGCACAGCAGGCACCCAAGGTGGCATTCTGATCATGCGGGCCCCCGATTTTTTTTCGGCTGGCGATCGGCAACGAATTGCCGATTCGGTTTCTGCTGCGGAGTCGCTCACTTCCTCTGAGATCCGTGTATTTATTGATGATAAATGCAAGGGTGATCCGGTTGAAAAGGCGGCTTGGGTATTTCAGAAATTGGGCATGGAAAAGACGCGCGACCGAAATGCCGTGTTGTTGTATTTAGCCATGGAGGACCATTGTTTCGCTGTTTTCGGCGACACGGGTGTGTACGAGCGACTCGGTCAGACGTATTGGGATGATTTGGGTTTAAAAATGCAGGCTGAGTTTCGTGAGGGGAGGTTTACCGACGGAATTATTGCCGGGCTTTCAGAGTTAGGAATGCGCCTTCGCGAACATTTTCCAAAAAAGCAGGATGATACCAATGAGCTTCCCGATGCACCTGCGTTTTAATTTCCGGCTGGTGATTCCAGTCCTGGTGCTGTTATTCATCATTCAGCCCCACAACCGAACACTGGCCGGTTTGCCGCCAGCTCCCGATCCACCCCGCCTGGTGAATGATTTTACCGGCACGCTGAGCGATGTTCAGCGCGATGCGCTGGAGTCGAAACTCGTTCTCCTGAATGATTGCACCTCTACGCAGGTTGCCGTTGTGCTGATTTCAACTACCGAGGGTGAAGACATAGCCCAGTACGCAGCGGAGCTTGGTGAGGCCTGGGGTATCGGATCGGCGAAGCACGATAACGGTGTGTTGCTTCTGGTTGCTAAAGACGATCGTGCCTTGTTCATCGCAACGGGCTATGGCATCGATGCAGCGTTGCCGGATTTGCGTTGCAGCCAGATCATCGAGAATGTGATCAAACCCCGTTTTATAGAGGGTGATTATTATGGAGGCTTGTATGCAGGAACCGATCAAATCATTGCGGCGGTAAAAGGAGAGTATCAGGATCCGAGCGCAGTGTATAGGCCGCTTCGGATTGATTGGGGGAATGTACTGTTGATCGGGGCCCTACTTCTGTTTGTGTTTTTTTATTTCGCCTTCCAGGTTGCTGTTGTAAAACAGTATGCGCGCCTTAACAACCTTCCTATTTGGACGGCTTGGAATTTGGTGAACGCAGCTGCCGCAGCAGCAAGACGGAACAGTAGTCCCCGCGGTTACATCGGTGGAATGGGTGGCGGTTTCGGAGGCGGTGGTTCCTCCGGAGGCTTTGGTGGTTTTGGTGGCGGCCGTTTCGGCGGTGGCGGTGCAGGCGGAAGCTGGTAAGCAAGCCCCGGCTACAAAGCAGATCAAGCCGGAATCACCATGCGAAACGCAGTCCCGTCTTGAGCTGGCAGCAATTCGATGGTTCCACCATAAGCAGAAACGATTTGGTGACTGATACTCAGCCCGAGACCGACTCCCTTGCCAGCCGCCCGCGTGGTATAGAAGGGTAAGAAGACTTTGGTTCTGTCATCGTCAGAAATCCCGATTCCGTTGTCACGGATCAGCACCTCGGCAGTTTTCCCATCTCCCGAGCACGTGATTTCAACGAGTCCGGGCTGATTGTTGCCGGTGGCATGCTTGTCGGCGATGGCCAGTGTGGCATTCCGGAGTAAGTTGATCATCACCCTGAACAAATCACCATACACCGCGTTCACTACAGGTGTCGGTTCTGTGATGTTGATCTTGAATTCGATGACTTCCTCAGGCAATTCCGTACCGTTGCTTTTTCGGGTCACATTGACCGCATCTTCCAGCAGGCTCTTAAGGTTCACCTGTTGTTTATCGGTTACGAAAGATGCCGAATGTTCTGCCATGCTGCGAACGATTTCCACTGCACGATGCCCGTGTTGTGTGATTCGTCCAAGATTGTCCTTCAGGTCAATGCAGATGTCTTTGCTATCCTCATCGGTTGTGTTATTGGATAATTCGTCAACAAGGCCTTTCGAAACAGCGCTAAAATTGTTCACGAAGTTGAGCGGGTTCAACAGTTCGTGTGCGATTCCGCTGGTGATTTGACCGAGCGAGGCCATCTTCTCCTGGTGTATCAGCAAGTGCTGGGCATCCTGAAGTTCCTTTAGCGCGGCCTCGAGTTCCTGTGATTTGCGTTCTACATTCCTTTTCTCTTCCACAATCTGCCGCGTTCTCAATTCAACCAGTTCCTGGAGTTTCTGCTCACGGTTCCTGAATTCACTCACCACTGCATTGTTCTGGTTGCGCAGGCGATTGATCAGTTCCTTCATCAGCATCCTGTTGATGGAGGGATAAGTGACCAAAAGGCTGTAAAAATCTTTTTCACCGATCCGCAATATGATGGCATCGGTCGCAGCCGACACCGACGCACTTCGCGGCGAATTGTCAATCAGGGAGGCTTCGCCGAAATACTCCGAAGGTCCGAGTTCGGCGAACGTGATGGATCCCTCGTGTACTTTCAAGGTGCCCTCTTCGATGATGTACATGCTTTCACCCGGATCGCCTTTCCGGAACAAGGGTTCCTCTGCTTTCAGGTGTATCCGTTCGATGGCCATTGCCACATGCTTAAGCAGGATGGGCTCGGCATTCTGGAAAAGCGATGTGTTTTCAAGTGTATGAACGATGTTCCGTCGTTCGTCGGGCAGAGGTTGTGCTTCTGGGTGGCGGGTATTCGTTTTACTGAATAATCCGCCCGCCTCTTGAAGAAGGGCCTTGATCTCTTCGAGGTTTTCGTGCTTACCCCGGTTTCTCAATCGATACGCTGAATCGGTGAAATAGACGTGCTTTTCTAAAAAGTCCTTCTCGATCAAATGCCACTCGACCAATTTGATCGATTTCCCGTGCTCGAATAACTCTTCGCGAAGTCGCTGCGAGATCGAAAAGAAATAGTGACGGCCGATATAGTCCAGGTCCGAGTCCCGAAGGATTTTTTGCATAAGCCCTTGAGGTTGCCGGGTGATATCGGTGGCCAGAATCAATTCCTTTACGGATTCGATTTGTTCGGGTGAGTAACCAAATCGGGGAAGCCATTCGGCAGCGTTTGCAGCACCGATGGGTTCGTTGCGCTGGTATTGTTTTACAAAGCCACTGTCATGTAAAATGGCAGCGGTTCTGACGAGGATGGTTTGCTCTTCGCTTAGTTGCTCCATTTCGCAGAGCTTGACCGACGCTTGCATCACATCGCGCGTATGGTCGAAACTGTGGTAGTGGAGTTTCGGGGAAAGGTGTTGTTCGAGATAATCGAACACAAACGATTCGGCTTCCTGATAGTTCATGCCGTTTTAAATTGGATCACTCCAAGATAGTGCATTTCCGGTAAATAGTTGGGGTATTAACTGTGTAGGTGGAAATCCTGGGTCTTGCTATCAAGGCGAAGTCCGAGTTCGGTGCACAACCCCAGGGTCCGTAAATGGATTGCCGCTCTCCAGGTGCTGAATTCGTCCGGATCAGTGGTGTGCAGATAATACTGTATGTTGACCTCCAGCCCCTGTTCCAGAATCCTCTCCAGGCGGACGGCTGGAGCTGGATCCCCGATGACTTCCCGTTGTTCAAGCAGGTGCTGGAGCATGCGGCTACAGAACTCCTGGATCAGGCTGACGGGTGTGTCGTGGCGTAGGATGAGTAATGTTGAATTGCGCATGAATTCACGCTTGCTGATGTTCTCTACCTCAGCATCAATCATTTTTTTATTGGGAACTGTTACCAGGGATTTTTCGAGGGTACGAACCAAGGTGCTCCTGAAACCGATTTTTTCAATCCTCCCGGTGACTTGGCCGACCTTTATCAGGTCACCTTGGGTGAAGGGCTTGTCGAGGAATATGGTGAACGAACCGAGTAGGTTTTCGAGGGTGTCTTTCGCGGCTAGTGCAATGGCGATGCCACCAATTCCCAATCCTGCGATCAGTGAAGCCACATTCACTTCAAACACAGAGCCCAGGCAGATGAATCCGCTGAATAGCATTACGACCAATTTGAGGCTCTCTTTCATGAACGGCACCAATTGGTCGTCGGTCATGGATTCGGTCATTCGCGCACGGTGCAACCAAACCAAGCCCAAAAAATCGACCAAGCGCGTTATGACCCAGGTGATTGAGATGTATACGC
>JBJTJB010000332.1:0-2254 GCA_046095245.1 Bacteroidota bacterium
ACATAACCTCCATGAAAAATCAAATTCTCAGATTCACACTCAGCGTTGCAGCATGCCTGCTCCTGACCACTATGGTTAGGGCCCAGGTGCTCATGATCAAACGGGGGGATGTCCGATTGTCTGGGGTGTATGGATTCACCCGATACGACCAAGTCCGAGATATGGATGGACAGCGCCAACAAATCCACTCCATCCGGCACAGTACATTCGACCTGAAGGCTGAGATCGGACTCCACAAACGCTGGAATTTACTGATCAGGGCTCCCTTCGTATTTAACAAGTTGTATGGGGATGCAGGCTTCTTGCCGGCCTGGCGACGAGACACCCTGAAAGTCGGATCGGACATTGAGGTCAACAAACTGGGCGATGTGGAAGCAGGTCTTCGCTTTGGTTTTCTGGAAAGGGAGCATGTAGAAGCTGCATTCAGTCTGACCCATGGACTGGGAACCGGTTTCAGGGCCGAATACCCCTACCTGAACACCGGGTATGGCGATTACAACTCCCGTCTCCAATTCGATGCTTGTTACCAGTCGGATCCAAGGTGGTTTGCCCAGGTGAACATGGCCTTCAACAACCATGCGAGCGGATTCAGCGATGAATTCCATGCCATGGCAATGTTTCATGCAGAGGTATCCAAATCCATCCGTACTGAAGTGTACTGGCGCGGAATGTACAATTTTGAAAACGGACGCCTGGATCAAAAGGCTTTTTACAGCGGCCGCTAACATAACAATGCGGCATACATGCTCATTGGAGGTGATGGTTTTTGGGAGACCTCCCACGGCTTCGGGCTCCAGGCTGGAATACAATGGCCTTTCCGGGGTCAGTTCATTGTTGCAGCCCCCACGATTCGCCTGGGTATCACGGCACTCTTGTCCGAGAAACCCAAGGAGAAAATCAGCCCCTTGGATGAAAAGCCGATGAAATAAGACTCTATCAGGCAACCAACAGCGCCCAGTTTTGCGTTAAAGGTCATTGGAAAGCATGCATCTTTGCATAAATGCACGATTCACAATGAACCCAACCCGTTTATTTGCATCAAGGCAGAACACATTGCGCCTGGTGGCAGCACTGCTCCCACTCCTATTCATCACACTTTCACACCCGGTTTCGACAGCAGAACCTCACCCTGCCGGGCAAGGCTATGAGCTTCGTTTCAAAATTGCCGGACTCCGAGACTCCATGGTGTTTCTGGCCAACTACTACGGTGAAAAGCAGTACCTGAAGGACTCAGCCTTCGCCGATGCAAGCGGAAATGTCATTTTCAAAGGGAAAGAGCCGCTGCCCGGTGGAATCTACCTCTTCGTATTTCCAAACAAGACGTATTTCGAGCTGTTGGTCGATAAAGAACAGCACTTTTCGATGGAATGTTCATCCGAAAACATGATCCCAACGATGAAAATCAAGGGTTCGGAAGACAATATCCAATTTTATGCATACCTGAGTTTCATCCAGGAACAATCGAAAATGGTAGAGCCCCTTCGGAACGAACGGAGAACACTATCGGAACAAGGGAAGAAAACAGATGATGTCGATGCCCGCATCAAGGAAATCGATGAGCGTGTGGCCAACTACAAGAAGGACTACATTTCTAAAAATCCGGATCGGTTCCTGACCGCGATCTTCAAGGCTTCGGAGGAGCCGAAAACTCCCGAGCTTCCCAAGGGAAGCAAGGACAGCAGCATGATTTTCTTCTACTACCGCGACCATTATTTCGATCTTTTCGATCTAAGCGACGAGCGTCTGCTCCGATCGCCCGTATATCACAACAAGGTCAATTTCTTCCTGAAAAACCTGGTAATCCAATATCCGGATTCTGTCATACCCTATGCCGATTTCCTCGTGCAAAGGGCCTCCGGCAACAAAGAGACCTTTAAGTATATGGTCTGGTACCTGACCAACAATTACGAAACATCGAATATCATGGGGCACGACGCCGTATTCGTGCATCTTGTCAAAAACTACTACACCAAGGAAAAAGCCTTCTGGACCGACGATGCCACACTGTACAAGATCCAGGACCGTGCACGTATTCTTGAACCCATCCTGATCGGTAAAAAAGCGAAAAACCTGATGCTGACCGACTCTGCCGGAAAGTTCCAGGCCCTTTATTCGGTGAACACTCCGTTTACTATCCTATACTTCTGGGATCCGGATTGCGGTCACTGTAAAAAGGCGACACCCAAGGTAAAAGCCTATTATGATCGTGTTCGGAACCGCGGTGTGCAGGTGTTTGCCGTATGTACGGAGGTGG
>JBJTJB010000333.1:0-2880 GCA_046095245.1 Bacteroidota bacterium
GGATACACTCGCCACCGATACCATCGCAATTCCAGATTCACTGCTTCTTGCGGATGAATTTGATTCTCCGGTCAAGTACAAGGCCCGCGACTCGGTGGTGTATGACTTGAATTCCGGCATGGTGTTTTTGTATGGTGAAGCTTTCATGGAATACGAGGACATTCAACTGGAGGCAGACTACATCCACCTGGATACTGAAACCAAAACCTTGTTTTCAAGTGCATGGCCCGATAGCAATGGCGTTCTCCGTGGTGCCCCGAAATTCAAGCAGGGCGAGGATAAATTCGATGCGGAAACCATCCGGTATAATTTCGAGACCAAACGGGGTAAGATCACCGAGGTTACAACCCGCGATGGTGAAAGCCTTATACATGGTCAATCTGTCCGAAAGGAACCCGACAATTCGACCTTTGTGAGCAAGGGGTACTTCACCACCTGCGATGCTCCTCAGCCTCACTATTGCCTGAAGTCAGATAAGATCAAAGTGATTCCGAACGACAAGGTAGTAACCGGACCTGCCGATCTGTTTGTGATGGGCGTTCCTACTCCGGTTGCCATTCCCTTTGGCTTTTTCCCGAATGTAAAAGGACGCTCCTCCGGTATTCTTTTCCCCCAATACGGAGATTCGCGTCAACTCGGCTTTTTCCTGAAAAATGGTGGCTATTACCTGGGACTAAGCGACCACTTCGATCTTGCGCTTACCGGTGATATCTATAGTAAAGGAAGTTGGCGCGTAAATGCTTTTTCAAATTACAACTGGAGGTATCGTTTCAGTGGAAATTTCTCTGTGAATTACTCCAATACACGAACCAGCAGACCCGAATTTCCGGATTACAGCCTGGAAAAGGCCTTTTTTGTTCGTTGGAATCACACCCAGGATTCCAAAGCAAGGCCCGGAACAAGTTTCACCGCCAACGTAAATGCGGGCTCAAACACGTTCTATCGGTTCAACTTGTCCAACGCAAACAATTTCCTGACGAACACATTCACCTCTTCGGTTGCATGGTCAAAGGCTTGGATTGGCAAACCCATCAACCTGAGCGTGGCTGCAACACATACCCAAAACACGCAGACCGGCGACATTTCGATTTCATTGCCCAGTGCCACATTCAACCTGGCACGACAAAGCCCGTTTAAGCGGAAAAAACAGGTCGGTTCCATTCGCTGGTATGAGCGGATCGGTGTCGGGTATACTACATCGTTCATCAATTCGATTACTACCAAGGACAGTCTGCTTTTTTCTGAATCCAGTTTGAGCCAGTTCCGGAATGGAATGCAGCATTCCGTACCAATCAACACCAATGTGACCATCGGGAAGTTTTTCACTCTGACACCATCCATCGCCTACACAGAGAAGTGGTACCTCAGAACAATTGAAAAGCGCTGGGATGCCGATAAGGCCTTGGTTGAAGTTGATACGGTTGATGCATTCAAGGCTGCCCGGGAGTTCAGTTTTTCCGCATCGCTAAACACCCGCATTTATGGTTTGGTGCAATTCAAGCGCGGAAAGCTCGCTGCAGTAAGGCATGTAATGACTCCAACGCTGGCCTATTCGTTCAAGCCTGACTTTAGTGATCCTGCCTTGGGTTATTATAAGCAGGTGCAGGTCGATACTACTGGTCGGATGCAGCAGTATTCGATTTTTGAAGGCACTGTTTTCGGAGGACCGGGTGTCGGTAAGGCCTCCCTCTTGGCCTTTTCGTTAGACAATAACCTGGAAATGAAGCTTCGAAAGCAAACGGATACGGCCGAGGTAATGAAGAAGATCAAGCTGTTTGAAAGCCTGTCGCTGAACACGGCCTACAATTTCGCCGCGGATTCTTTGCGTCTTTCACCGTTGAGCATTACCGGCAGGACCAGCATTGTTGATCGCGTAAGCCTGAATATGTTTGGAACCATTGACCCTTATGTGACAACGGCCGAAGGGACGCGTATCAACACCTTGGAGTGGAACCAAAATGGACGGATTGGCCGCTTGACCAATGCGAACTTCAGTCTGAATTTCAATGTGGCCAGACGGCAGCAGGCGAAGCAGGATTCACAAGCCGATGAGCGAAAGAAGGAAATGGAAAAGCGGCCCGGAGATTACTTCGATCCGGCGGTTCCTTTCTCGCTGAGCTTTGCCTACAATGTCTTTTATCAGAATTCGGTACTTACCGGTGACGAAGTAACGCAAACCATCAGCATGAACGGGGATGTGCAACTTACCCCTGCATGGAAAGTCAATTACAACACCGGCTATGATTTCAGATCCGGAGAAATCAGTTACACCTCGCTGGGTATATATCGCGATCTACATTGTTGGGAAATGAGCCTGAACTGGGTCCCCTTCGGATTCCAGCAGAATTTCTTTTTCCAAATCAACGTGAAATCCTCCATGCTTCAGGATCTGAAGCTGACACGGAAGAACGACCGCTTTGACAACAGGTAAGCGGTTTGTTAATTTAACGCAAGTCTACGATTTCAGCGCCTGGAAACTTGGCTTTATTAAAACTGAACGCATCAGCAGCGATACTGGCATTGGGTGAAAACTTGACGATAGAGTAGGTGGTGATACTGCCACTTTTCTCAAATATCCGGGCCTCGCGCACATATTTGCCAGACTTGTCGATGGTCAGCAGGATCTTGAAAAAAGCCCTACGCGAATCCTCCGGAGTGAGTTCGATTTGTTGAACAATCGATTTTCCGGAAGTCTTTTCACCCATGAACTTCGATTTGAACCCCTTTTCGTACAAGGTGAAAATGTTGGTTGGCGTTATGGCACCTTCGGCGGGCTTGTTATCGCTGATTTGGACTTCGTTAGCCTCTTTCAGAAAGGTCCAGGTTGTTTTGCCATCACAAATGACGGTCTGGTCTGCCATGCTGAACTGTTATCGAACT
>JBJTJB010000334.1:0-1330 GCA_046095245.1 Bacteroidota bacterium
TTCGTAGATTTATGACGTTATACACCATGGCTGCCAAAAACCACTGGATTCTCACCATCCTGCTTTGTTTGTTTACCGGAATAATGACTTATTCTGTCACACACTGCTTACAACCAAACAAAAACACCGATTTTCCATCCAGTTCCAACGATTTCAATCCTCACATGAACCTCGTGAGGGAAACGCGTTACAAACTAATTGCTCCACTCCTTTTAGCTGATATTGACTTGCCTAATCAGAATTACGCGCCAATTCTGGAAAAAGGTAAAAGTGACATCGACTCCGCCAAAGCAGCCGGTTACCTGACTGAATCCGCCATCTATTTCAGAAATCTGAACGATGGCTCCTGGATAGGCCACAACGAACACATGGCATTTGACCCTGGCAGCATCCTTAAGCTTTCGATTCTGATTGGATACATGCGGTGGTCTGAAGCACAACCGGGCATATTGAATAGTCTAGTCAAATTCGACAAACCAATTCCTAATCTGCCCTTTCAGAACATTCAAGGCAAGTCCCTTCAACTTGGCAAGACCTATTCGGTTCGCGAACTGATTGAATTCATGATCCTGGAATCTGATAATCAGGCCAACGCCATCTTGAATTCGCAGTTGCCAACACAATATGGTTTGTCAGTTTTTTCAGATCTAGGAATCAGAACACCCGACAAGAATGCCAAGGCATTCCCGATGTCAGCTGCTGAGTTAAGTAGATTTTTAAGGTCGCTCTACAATTCAACTTATTTAAACGAACGGGATTCGGAATGGGCCTTGAATTTATTGACCAAATCCCGGTTCGGATCCGGCATCCGTTCGGGTGTTCCCCAAGATGTAACCGTAGCGCATAAGTTCGGCGAACGAGGTTACCAAGACTCAGCTATTGTGGAGGTTCATGAGACAGCGATTATTTACCAAAATGGTAATCCGTACCTGATCACCATCATGACCAAAGGGACGAGCCGGGAGAGCCAAATCGATCTGATTCGGCGCATTTCCTCCCACACATTCAATCTCGTTACTGCAGCCAACCCCGCCACTATTTGATTTAGTATCTCCCTCAAATGGGAATTCCTACCTTTGGTGGGTTAACCTGCGCACTTTTCAAGTAAACAGACTAATTCACTTAACTCCTCATAGAATGATTATTCAAGCAAATACGGTTGTTACCGTCCGCTACGTTTTACATAGTAGCCAGGGTGTTGACCCTGGTCGAACCCTGGTTGAAGAGACCGGGGAAGAGAATCCACTTGTTTTTTTAGTTGGATCCGGTCAACTGATTCCTCAATTCGAACAGAACATGATTGGCTTAACAGCAGGGGATTCTTTCAATT
>JBJTJB010000335.1:0-1821 GCA_046095245.1 Bacteroidota bacterium
GAAACGAAGTATGCGGCTGCAGTGAAGTACTTCGACAAGAAAGATTATTACCACGCACTACAATTGCTCGAGGAGCTCAACACGGTTTATCGCGGCACCTCAAAAGCCGAAATGACTTATTACTATTATACGTTCTGTACATATTACATCGACGACTTCACACTTGCCGCATATCACTTCAACAATTTTGTGCAGAGTTATCCAAACAGTAAGTATGCGGAAGAGATGCAATATATGTATGCATATTGTTATTACCTGGACTCGCCAATTTCAAGCCTTGACCAGACCAGCACAATCGATGCGATCGACAAGTTCCAGATTTACATCAACAAGTTTCCCGGCAGCGAACGAGTGGCCGAAGCGAACAAGTTGATCGATGAATTGCGCGCTAAACTGGAACGAAAAGCATTTGATAATGCTGAATTGTATTTCAGAACAGAACAATATAAGGCCGCTGTTGTAGCGTTTAGCAATGCCTTGAAAGATTACCCGACCAGCCAATTCCGCGAAAAGGCGATGTACCTCAGCTTCCGAAGCGCATACCTGTACGCCGACAACTCAGTTGAGTCGAAAAAAGCGGAACGCTACCGGGCGGCCCGGGAAGACTACCTGCGCTTGGTAGACAATTTCCCGAAAAGTCGCTATCTTCGCGATGCGGAAAACCTGTATGACAGCCTCCTCAAAAAATTGGGGGATGCTGGTACAGACCAAAATCCCTGATTTCCGCGGCAGTACTATATTATATATGTATACCATGGCAAACTACAAATCCTCCACAAACACGACCGTAACCCGCGATTTGCTCAATTTCGAGGAAAAAACAGGTAATATTTACGAGAGTATCGCTGTGTTGGCCAAACGCGCCAATCACATCTCTGCCGATATGAAAGAGGAGCTGAACGAAAAACTCAGCGAGTTCGCCAGTATCACCGATAACCTCGAGGAAGTTTTCGAGAACAGGGAACAAATCGAGATCTCAAAGCATTACGAGAAGCTTCCCAAGCCTACCTTGGTGGCCATCCAGGAATACCTCGATGGGAAAATCTACCACCGGAATCCTGCCACCGAGCAGTAATCCAACACATGCGGCTGTCCGGTAAACGGATTATTTTAGGCATCAGCGGTAGCATTGCCGCTTACAAATCTGCATTAATTTGCCGTTCGCTTATCAGTGAAGGTGCTGAAGTTCAGGTTATTATGACCGAACCGGCAACTCAGTTCATCACCCCCTTAACACTTTCCGTTCTTTCCAAGAATCCCGTTGCTACGGGCATGGTACGACCCGACCAAACCTGGGAAAACCACATTGAAAAGGGACTTTGGGCCGATTTGATGCTGGTGGCACCCGCCTCTGCGCATACCCTGTCGGCCTTTGCTGAAGGCAGGTGCGAGAACCTGCTTCAGGCTGTTTTTCTTTCTGCACGCTGCCCTGTCATGGTTGCCCCTGCCATGGATCACGACATGTACCTCCATCCATCCACAACCGACAACCTGAGCGTTTTGAAAAATCGAGGTACGCTAGTCCTGGAAACGGAAACCGGTGAACTGGCTTCCGGTCTTTATGGTGAAGGAAGGATGCAGGAGCCTGAGTCCATCGTAGAGCGTGTATGTATGCATTTTACCAACCGTTCGCTCCCGCTGAGTGGGAAAACCGTTTTGCTCAGTGCAGGACCTACACGAGAACCGATCGATCCGGTTCGCTTCATCAGTAACCACTCGACAGGAAAAATGGGGGTGGCCCTGGCAAAAGCGCTTCAGGAAGCCGGAGCCCATGTTATTCTAGTGGCTGGTCCATTGCAAACGCCCATACCCAAGGGGGTT
>JBJTJB010000336.1:0-2899 GCA_046095245.1 Bacteroidota bacterium
GTGGCGGAACGTATGAGTCATGCACTCTTCAGCGGAAAACTGGTGCTGCGCGTAAACCCGGCTGCATCAATCGGCTATGCGCACAAAAAGGACAACCAGGATTTGATGTCGCACGGGCATCAATCCTCCAAATTCGGCATACCGGCAGAAGATGTGTTGCCTTTTGTGAAAACAATTGGACTTCCCGTATCGGGCTTGCACGTGCACGTCGGAACCCAGATGGACAATATCGACAGTTTTCGGGAAGGGATGCGAGCTCTGAATACACTGGCCGATGAACTACGTGGGTGCGGACACGAAATACGCGATATCAATCTGGGAGGTGGACTGGGCATCTCCTTCACTGAACAGGATAGCTTCCCGGGCATCGATACCTGGGCCGATGCGCTGAGCCAACTCAAATTGCCCCACTACACTTATTTTGCCGAACCAGGTCACGCCCTGGTAGGTAACGCCGTTGCGCTGTTGTGTGAAGTAATGACCATCAAACCTTCTCGTGGTAAGCGATGGGCCATCACCAATGTGGGAACAGATCAGCTGGCCAAGGTGACGCTGCTGCATTGGCCTCACCGAATTCTGCAAGCGGATGGAACACCGCTTCCTGCGGGTAACGATGCCATTGCCGGTCCTCTGTGTTTCGCCGGTGATACGCTGCTGGACAAAGTCGACGTCGGTGCACTGACTCTGGGTTCGCCACTCTTGGTCACTGAGGCCGGAGCCTATACCTATTCCCTGTCGAATCGCTTCAACGGACGTCTCGCACCCGCGTGGATCTTGATCAAAAAAAACGGCGAAACCTGCCTGAGCACAGAGCATGAAGGCCGTTATGATAATCCACAACTAAGCGGATTCCGCTGGGAAGAGGTCCACAAGGGCGGAGCCATGGTGGCACTGGAAGCGGACCGCGTTGCAGACCTGTCGAGTCCGTACCTGAAGGTATTTGCCAACGAGGACACGTTCGATTATCTATATTTCGGTCGCGAGGGGAACAATACGTATCACATTGAAGTCGCTACGCAATCAAGGGCGGGATTCCTATCGATGCCTTTAGCCATCCGCGTGTTCGGCGACGCAACCATCGTGGCCCTGCTGGATTACTGTGGTTACAACAAGAAGGAAATTCCGGTTTGGGGACGGAAACTCAATCTGGATTGTTTTGAGCAGGTTTCGACCAGCGAGCCCATCCGATTCCTCGTATCCATCAGCGAAGTGACCGGTACAAGCGCAAAAAGAGCTATTGCGCGCTTCAGTACCGCGTGTGGCAAATGCTCAGGAAGCTTCGTCATCAAGCTCTGATCAGGCAAAGCGCTTCACCATACGTACGCTGAGCCCAATCAAATCCGTTTAAGGCCTGTAGCTTAAGCCTACGCTCAGCCAGCTGATGTTGTAGCCCAGTTCGGCAAAGGCACCCAGTTTCTTGTTGAACTGGTAGCGGCCGCCCACAAAGGCTCCCAGGAAGATTCCGCTGGCCGTAGGGGCGGTGGGTTCCTTGGCATTGGAATCGGTGAGGTTAAACCGGGATGATGCGATGTTGTAGGCCAGCATGAGTCCGCCGTAAGCATCGAAGTGCTCGTGCTCCAGAAAATGGTAGGCGCCGCGGGCACCCAAAATGAAATAAGACCAATCGCGGCTGCCGATCCCGAATTTTTCGCGCGAAGCAGTGTAACCGATCAATCCGCCAACACCAATGCGATCGGAAACAGCGATTTCGAATGAGCCGTGAATGGGTGGAACCGTAAGCGATGAGCCGCTGTATACGTACGGACTGCCCACGCCGAGTCCGATGTGGTAAAAACTGGCCTCTTCATTGAAGAGTTGTCCGAAGGACATGCCGACAAAGGCAAGGCAGGCGATTGCAGTGAGGAAAATCCGTTTCATGTGTTGCATTTTGTGCACACAAGATACTGCATTAAAAAACAGGAATCAAGCGCCCCGCATCCCCGTGGTTGGCCGGAATGCCCTTGGCCCGTACCTTTGAATCAGTTCCATCCGTATGGCCAAACCCCGCAAAGCTCAAAGCACCAACAACTCTTCACCCTCATTTTCGAACGGTATCGCCTATGCCCTCTTCGCTGTGCTGATCCTTGTGATGTATGGCGCAAGTGTCCGCTACGGCTTCACACTCGACGATGAATTGTTCATCGGCAACAATCCGGTGGTGAAACAAAGCCTGGGCGGCATCCCGGAAGCCTTTTCACAGGGTAGTATGACGCATTTCAAGGGGTCGAATTTCCAGATTTACCGCCCCACGGTGATCTCCTCTTTTTGCCTGCAGTACGGCTTGTTCCGGCTGAATCCGGCTGGATATCACTTCGTGAATGTATTGCTCTATTTCCTGCTGAGTATCGTGATGCTTCGTGTACTGAAACGGCTGCTGCCCAAGCTGCACCCCGCCTGGCCCGTACTGATTGTTCTTTTGTACATCGTGCATCCCATCCACACCGAAGTGGTGGCCAGCATCAAAAGCCAGGATGAATTGCTTGCAGCCCTCTTCAACCTCAGTGCCCTAGGCTTCTTCCTGCGCGCATTGCCCGACCCGAAGGTCTTCGGTAAGAACCTGGGGATCGCAACCCTCTGCTTTTTCCTCGCCCTGTTCGCCAAAGAGAGTTCGGCGGCCTTTCTGGCCGTATTTCCCCTGGCAGGATTACTGGTTTTGCGCAACCCGATGAACGCTGTTGTGCGGGCCTGTCTGCCGATGCTAATGGCCGTGTTGGTGTTTGTATGGGCGCGACAAGCAGCCATCGGGGATGTGTTTCATGACAACGAAACCACCATTCTCGAAAATGTATTGTACGGAACCGATACGCCTTCCGAGCGCTGGGCAACCACCTTCGGTATTGCCTGGCTGTATCTCAAAATGATGCTTTGGCCGCACCCGCTCAGCTGGGATTATTCGTTC
>JBJTJB010000337.1:0-5427 GCA_046095245.1 Bacteroidota bacterium
GGGATCGGGCACCATGGCCATCAACGCATCCACTTTCTCGAGCATTTCACCACGGAAAAGTGAGAGCATCCGCACTCCTTCGTGCAACCCGTACGTGAACACCAGTCCTGATGGACCATTCCACATCACATCCCGAATGACCGTGTCGGAATCCAAAATCAAGACCGACCCCTTCAGAAGCCGGAACAAGCGGAAATTGAAACCCGACCCCAATCCCAAATCGACCGGAGATGAAACGTCATTCAACACGGCGGGGGAAATCACCTCCACCAAAAAGGCACAAATGAAGGTCCGCCTTCCGTCGCGCACTCCCAATTCGGTGAACGTACACCGATGCATTGAGATTGGCTTTAATGGATGACCAAGCCACTCTCTGCTGAGGGAAATACGGGCATGGTCCGTCGTGGGAATATCATCCGCATCCACCGGAAAGATGGCCTCGAATCCGGTGGTGAAATCAAACACAGAAACCTGCGCTGGAAATGGGGCACGCACCGGGTTCAGCTCATACAATTCAGAGAGCTGATCGGCGAGGTCGACCACAAGGCCGGCATCATCAACGATGAACTGGACCGGAAACACCAAGTAAAGGTAAGCAGACTGGGGCCACATTCAAATGTAGATGAATCGAGGCAGAATGACAAATCGCATCTATGCAATCGTGGCACAGAGCACTACTCCCACCCGCTGGCCAACACATCGGCGATGTGAGCGGTTTTGAGTGTCCGTCTTTGTTTGCGGATTACACCCTGCAAATGCATCAAACCAAGGGGATCGGCGCTGATGATGGTATCGGCACCCGATGCCTCCACCGCATCCAATACTTCTTCGGCCATGCGTACGGCAAGTCCTTCGTTCTTCCGTTCCAATCCGCCTCCCATACCACAGCAGGTCAGCCCTGCAGGGAGTGATGTCAAGTGCAGGTCTTTCACTTTCGACAGCAATACCTGCTGTGCAGCACCCGACTGATCGCGGCTACATCCATCACAAGAACATACCAACACAGCCTTGGCCTCATACCTGGCGCCGAGTTCGGTTACCGACATCACATTGCACAGAAAATCGGAGAGCTCGTAGAAATACTTCTGAACACTTTTGTATGCATTGTGCAGTGAAGAATTGTGAAACAGGGCCGGATAATGGTTTCGTACTGTATTTACACAACCAGGTCCGGGACAGACCACATAGCGTTCTTCCTGGAATTCGCGGATGAGCTTCTCCCCCACTTCCTTGCAGTAGTCGCGGTACCCGTCCTCGTAGGCTGGCTGACCGCAACAGGTCTGCTCCATATTGTAATTGACGCCATAGCCCAAGCGCTGGAGGATTTTCAGGGTATTCCGGGCGGTCTCGGGCCGGAATTCGTCCATGTGGCAGGGTATGAATAATTCGACTATCACGGTGTTGGTTCGCTGTGGTTTACAATTCGGGTCAGGCCCATGCTACGGAAAAGCAGGAGTCCGACAATGAAGAAGACAATAAGCACAAAGGTGGATGACCGCATGTTGCCGAAGAGCTCGTTCACGTAACCAAAAGTAAAGGTTCCGATCACGGTTCCTGTCTTGTCACACACATCAAAGAAACTGAAATACGATGCATGATCCTGCGTTTCGGGAAGTAGCTTGGAATACGTACTCCTCGATAGCGACTGGATACCGCCCATGACCATACCAACGGAGATTGCCGTGAGGTAGAAGTGCTGAGGCGTGTACACGAGGTAATACACCGAGAGGCATATGCAGATCCAGATGAAGATGGCCAGCATCAATGCGCGGATATTCCCGAAGCGATCCGAAATTTTCGAAAAGAGGAATGCTCCACCCACCGCCACAAATTGAATGAGCAGAATGCAGACGATGAGTCCGGTTTGCTTTTCGCTCTCACTGCCCCAGGCGATTTCCTGAGCGCCGAACAAGGTGGCCAAATACATGACGGTCTGCACGGCCATATTGGTAAAGAAAAATCCAAAGAGGTAACGCTTCAGTAGCGGCTGTGAATTCAGCTGACGCCAAACGCCGAGCAATTCCGTGTAGCCCTTGCGCAGGATATCGCCCCGTATGGCGCTATCGCGTCGGTCCTGAGGAAGACCCCGAAAGCTCAGCAAAGCGAAGCCGAGCCACCACACGCCCACCAGCACAAATGCAGTGCGGAGTGCTGTCCCTGAGGAAATGTTGCCGTACCATCCGGGAAACATGACCAGGGTAAGACAGAAAATCAGCAAGAGAGATGAGCCGGTATAACCCATGGCAAATCCACGGGCGCTGATGCGATCCTGATCCTGCTTTGGAGCGATTTCGGGCAAGTAGGCGTTGTAGAACACAATACTACCGGAAAACCCGAATGAAGCGATAACAGAACACGTGATGCCGATCCACAGGGTATCCATGCCGGTAAAAAACCAAAGCAAGGCACAAGCCGTTGCGCCCAGACTGCAAAAAAACGCCATAAAGCTTTTTTTCCGGCCGCTGTAGTCGGCAATGGATGACAGCAGCGGCGATACCAAGGCGACCAGCAAAAAGGAAAAAGAAATGGCATAGGATTGCAGGGATTCGGGGTTGAATTGCCTGCCCAAAAACTGCAACGAGCCATTCGCCGAGCGGGTGATTTCGCTGAAGTAAATCGGATAGAGGGTAGAAGTAATGACCAGCGAATAAGCGGAATTGGCCCAGTCGTAAAAGGTCCACGCGCGGATGATGCGGGGGTTGGACTTGATAGCAGTACCGGTTGACATCCGTTACCGAAAGTAATGAAAATGGGATTTTGATGTGGTGATGTGGTGATTTGATGATTTGATGATGTACCGGTCGCTGGACGTATTATTTCCGATCGCTGAGTTTAATACTATCGCTCGCTGAGCGTAGTGGAAGCGACTGGATGTCACACAGGATTTGGAATTCACCCGTACGCCGAGGTCCATTGTTTCACTACGGGTTTCAATTCGCCTTCAGCGGTACTCAACCAACGGTAAAATCAGTCCGATCGCTGAGCGTAGTCGAAGCGTGTTAATTCATCGTTAGGAGTAAATCAATCCGCACCGCTTTGAATTCATCCGTATGCAAGGGTCATCAGGTCCCTACGGGTTTCGACTTCCTCCTGTAACGAGCAGATTCAAAATCCGTGCATTTCGACTACGCTCAATGAACGGAAAAAACGACCCCACACACAATTACTCCCGAAAAATCACAGGTAAGCTGTAGACATCCTCCCTGCCCATAGCCACAATCCGGTAGAGTCCGGCGGGCATTCCCGTCCAGTTGACCTGCATCTCCCCTCCCACACCACTGCGGGTCCAGACCAGTCGGCCCGAATCATCGAAAAGCTGAAGACGGTAAGGCCGGTGAGGAAGCGAAATGTGGACATCACCGTTGCTTGGATTGGGATACAGGTTGAATCCTGCCTCGGCTCGATTCTCCACCATACCAGTAGGTAACACTTCTATGCGGGCAATGAAAACATCATTTCCGCCACTTGAAACAAGCGGGATGTTTCCGAATAAGGAAAAGCCTGTCAAGACTCCTGTGGTGAAAATGGTGGAACCGGTGCCGGTGACTCCGTAGCTGAATTCATTTCCGGGGCCGCCGAACCCGGAAGCCCACAGGACAATGCCAGCCGAATCGTACTTGGCCAAATAGATATCGGACAATCCGGCGCTGATGAGCGATGTAGCATCGAAGTATGCGGTACCCTGGAAGAATCCTGTTTCCAAAATCTCTCCGCCCGCAGTCATGAACAAGTCCGTTCCCTGATCGGTACCCGGCCCTCCGGTCCTTTTCGCCCACACCACATTGCCGCCGGAATTGAACTTGATGAGGTAATTGTCCTGGTCGTATTGACCACCGGTAGCATTCAAGGTACTACCACCCATTCGCAGTATCCCCGAAAAGAATCCATTCACTACCGCGTTTCCTGCAGGATCGGTAACCACACCGAACCCTCTGGCAAAATCATTCGCACCTCCGTCTCCCTTCACCGCCCATACAAAGTCGCCCTGCGCAGAGACCTTCCCGACAAAAGCGGCGAATAAGGAATTGCAAGTGAGATTGGTCGATCCGAAATTGACATTTCCGGTGAACAGACCGGTGACGAAACAGTTGCTATCGGCATCCTGGGAAATTCCGTAGCCACGGTCCTCACCGGATCCGCCTACACCCTTGAGCCAAACCAATTGTCCGTTTGCCTCGTAGCGACACAACAGGATATCGCGGTTACCGCTGCTGATGATCTGGCTGCCTTCAGCCGTGAGCGTGTCTTTGAAACTACCGGCCAGAGCCACACCTCCGTCAGACATGAGCGTAACACGATTACCATAATCATCCAATACGCCGCCCCCGTGCCTCACCCATTGAATCGCTCCTGAAGCATCGTACTTGGCGACGAACATGTCCAAACTGCCGTTACTCACTACCAGGCTATCACCAAAACGCGCAGTATCGGCGAACCAACCCGTGATGTAGCTTTCGCCATTGGCTGCAGTGGCGATACCGGCACTTACATCGTTGCCTGAACCACCTCCTTGGCGAACCCAATTCAGATTTCCGTTGCCATCGTATGAAGCAATGAAAATATCCTGAAGCCCATAGCTGGTCAGCGTCTGGCTTCCGAACTGGGTAGTACCGGAAAACCACCCGGTCACATAGATGTTTCCGGCGGAATCGCTGCTGATATCATAGCCCTGGTCGGAACCGGCATTGCCGATACTCAAGGCCCACGACACTTGCTGAGCGTTCACTGAAACGACAAAGAGATTGCAAACGAACAGCATGGCGAGCAAGGTCCTGGTTGTTTTCATGGGTGGTTTTTGTATGCTGGTTTAGTGTGGTTCCGCTCGGATCAACCCTCTGATGGAATGGCTGAAGATTGCAATTGCAAGGGATTTTAGGTTGAATGGTTCTCAGTTTTCTCCCGGGCACTGAACAGCCGAACAGCGTCTGTGCGTCCTCGTAACTCTACATTACCTACAGGTAAGATCTCCAGAAATTCAGGGGCGGATCTCAATCGATTGAAAAGCCATTCGGAAATCAGCAGGTTCTCCTTGTAAACGTTGCACATTCCCTGAATACGCGCGGCCGTATTGAGCACATCACCCAGGTAAGCGATCTCCCGTTTGATCTCCCCCACTTCCAAAACGGTAGCCATTCCGACATTGGCACCGGCCTTGAATTCAGGTATCATGCCGTAACGCTCCCAATAATAATCCTTCTTCGCTTCCAACTTGCGGTTGAATTCGAAGTATGCCTGCAAACAGTTTGCATTTTTCAACCCATCAGCAACTTCCCAATAAAGAATGGCCTCGTCGCCCACATACTGGTAAAACGACGCACCAAAATCACTCACAACCGACATGTCCATGAAACAGTCCTGGATGAGGTTGCCGAACTTGAGGTGGCCGAGACGCTCAGCATGCGAGGTGGAGTCCTTCAAATCCAGAAA
>JBJTJB010000338.1:0-5954 GCA_046095245.1 Bacteroidota bacterium
GCCGGTACACTCGCTGAGAATGCAGCGCGCGCCGCGCTGGGCTTGGGCGCCACCGTGACGGAGATCGATACTTCAGTGGCCAAACGGCGCCGGCTGCACCGCAATTTGGGCAGCCGGGTACACACTTCCGTCATCACGCCCTCAACACTGCTGAAAGCCTTGAAGACCTGCGATGTCGCCATTGGTGCAATGTTGTCCAAGGAGGGGCGGTCGCCCGTAGTAGTTACCGAAGAAATGGTCGCTGAAATGCGTTTCGGGTCGGTCATTATTGATGTAAGCATAGACCAGGGCGGTTGTTTTGAAACTTCCGAAATAACCAACCACAGCAATCCTACATTCAGGAAATATGGAGTGACCCATTACTGCGTTCCAAACATCGCCAGCCGTGTTTCTCGTACAGCGTCTATGGCGCTCAGCAGTATTTTCACCCCAATACTCATTTCGATGGGCGAGGAGGGTGGAATGGATGCATTGCTTTGGAAAAACGAACATGTACGTCGTTCGGTGTACCTGTACAAGGGCAATGTCACGAATAAATTCGTGGCCGACTATTGCCGTATGCCATACAAGGATCTCGACTTGATGATGGCTACGCGGATTTGATTTTTTTGACCGCCCGGGTATTCTTCTTTTTTGAAAAGTAGGCGCAAGCCTGTGCAATACCGCACTGATCGCATTTCGGATTTCGTGCAGTGCATACGTAGCGACCATGAAGGATCAGCCAATGATGTGCGGTGGCGATGGTGTCTTCGGGAAAATACTTCACCAATTGCTTTTCGGCTGCCAATGGTGTCGTTGCTCGCAGGGTCAAGCCCATTCGTGCAGAAACACGGAAAACATGTGTGTCCACAGCCATGGCGGGCTGATTGAATACAACCGACGCGATCACATTTGCAGTTTTACGACCTACACCGGGCAGTTCCTGCAGCGATTCGATGGTGGAAGGCACTTTTCCTTTAAAGCGTTCTATCAGCATCCGGCCAAGGCCTTCGAGGTGCTTGGCTTTGTTGTTGGGATAGCTCACACTTTGGATGTACGGGAAAATATCCTCTGCCTTGGCAGTTGACAATTCGCGGGGTCCGGGGAATGCCTTGAATAAGGCGGGGGTAACCAGGTTGACGCGCTTGTCGGTGCATTGAGCCGACAAGACCACAGCAACCAGGAGTTCATACGGATTGGAGTACTGCAATTCGGTCTCCGCCTCCGGGTGGTGGGTACGGAAATAATCGGTAACGAAATCGAAGCGTTCTTTTCTGGTCATAAACGGATCGCGTCCGCTAAAGTAGGCCAGATTGCGTAGGGAGGCGCAGCGAAATCAGGGTGCGGTGGCCCGAGCATACTGAAGCACTGCGCTGAGGCAGGCTTTGGGTGCGGGAATCAGCAAGTTGTCGAGGCTCGAGGCGGTGTGTGCCAGTTCTCTGAATTCTCCCGCAATCAGCGGATCGGAATCAATGGCCGACTGGGCTGTGTGGGATTCACAGAGGTCGGTTTCATTGTAGAGATAAAGCAACAGGATGTCGTGGAGTAGCGGTTCGCTCATCGGCAGTGGGGATGTTTACAAGGAAACGCAACCCCGCGCCGCTTATTGCATCAGGACACCAGAACCAATTGTTTTTCTTCAACGAGTTTCCGCAGGTTGATGAGCGCATAGCGCATTCGGCCCAGGGCGGTGTTGATACTCACATTGGTGCATGCGGCAATTTCCTTGAAACTCATGTCGGCAAAATGCCTCATGATCACCACTTCGCGCTGTTCAAACGGAAGCTCATCAATGAGGCGTCTCACCTGGTTTCTGACCTGCTCGGCCATGATCCGGTCTTCCGCATTGCCATCGGGTAAATGCAAGGAGTCGAATACGGAATAGTCTTCCGTATCACGTACCATCGGCATGCGCTTTTGCCCACGGAAATGGTCAATGACCAGGTTGTGGGCGATGCGCAATACCCATGAAATGAATTTGCCCTCTTCGTTGTAGTGCCCTCCCCTGAGGGTGTTTATGACCTTGATGAAGGTCTCCTGGAAGATGTCGTCGCTAAGGGAACGGTCTTTTACCAGCAAATAAATACTGGTGTAAACTTTACGCTCGTGGCGGAGGATGAGCTCCTGCAAGGTTTCTTCGTTTCCCTTAAGGAAAGCCGAAACCAGTTCCTGGTCGGATTTTTTGTCTTTACACATGGTTCTATCCCGGTTAAGGTGATGGATGAACTGATTAAGAAAGGATGTGTAAAGGTTTTTCCGATAGGCTGTTGCGGGGGTGAGGGTTGGATTTGAGGAGCTAACGCAGGTAAGCGATTCGTTATTGCTTACGCCCTGCTTGTGTTGTAAATGTACATCAAGAACTGTTCCAATGCAAGTTTTTTACACCGAGGGTTCAAAAAAAGGGGTGGGCGGCGCGTTAAAAATCCTAATTTCGAACCATGAAAATCGGCATCTTGTTATTGTTTAATGTATTGTTAACCAGTACTTTATTGCTTTCTCAGCCGGCTCCGTTCGACAGCTTGACGCTGTTGTATGCCGGTGAGGAGAAGCACTTGTCAAACCTGCGGCAATTGACCTTTGGCGGTGATAACGCAGAGGCGTATTTCAGTCCAGATGGCAAATCGATCACGTTTCAGGCTACCAACAAGCAGTGGGGCGACTCCTGCGATCAGATTTATTTGTTTCAGTTTGCCGATGGTGATATGCGTAAAGGCCCCCCAACGCGGATCAGCACGGGACAGGGCCGCACCACGTGTTCTTATTTTCTGGGCAACGATGAAATTCTTTACGCATCAACTCATGAAGGAAATACGGCATGTCCCCCTGTGCCACCCCGCAGAAGCGACGGGAAATACGTTTGGGCGATCTATCCGGACTTCGACATCTACCTGGCAGGACCTGATGGTGCGATCCGTAAAAAACTGACCGATTCGCCCGGCTATGATGCGGAGGCTACTGTGTCGCCGGACGGAAAGGCTATTGTGTTCACCAGTATGCGCAGCGGCGATCTCGAATTGTACACCATGGATCGGGAGGGGAATAATGTGAAACAGATCACCAGCGGCTTGGGCTACGATGGGGGAGCATTTTTTTCTCCGGACGGGAAGAAACTTGTCTTCAGGGCATCTCGTCCTAAAACCGATGCAGAAGTTCAGGAATACAAAGAATTGCTTACCGAAAACCTCGTACAGCCAACCCATATGGAGTTGTATGTATGCAATGTGGATGGCTCTGAGTTGAAGAAAGTAACAGACCTTCCCAACGCCTGCTGGGCACCATTCTTTCATCCCTCAGGTAAGAAAATCATTTTCTCATCAAACCACACGGCCACTCGCGGGCTTCCTTTTAATCTATGGATGGTCGATATCGAGAGCGGGAAACTGGAGCAAATCACCAGGGATGGTATGTTTGATGCATTCCCGATGTTTTCGCCCGATGGCCGTAAATTGATTTTTTCATCGAACCGGAACAACAACGGTACCCGCGATACCAATCTGTTTATTGCTGACTGGAAGGACTGATCAGTTTGCCATTGATACGCGAACCTGTTTCAGGTTGAGCATATTCATCGGATTGATCCGTAACCCGGTAACCCTGTTTTGCGATAACCTCAACACCTTGTCGTAATACAATACAATCACGGGCGATTCAAGCATCACCAGGCTGTCCATCGAAACGTAAAGCCTGTTTCGGGTCTGAAGATCAGTTGTTGACAAGGCCTGGTCATAAAGTTCATCGAAACGGCGATTGCTGAAATGGCTTGTATTCGGTCCGGCTGGAGCCTTGTTTTGGCTGCGGAATAGTGCCAGGTAGTTTTCCGGGTCCGCATAATCGGCAATCCAGGATGCCCTGAAAAAGGCCAGTTGCTGTCGTGCAACCATTTGCCTGTGTTGACTTGCCTGGTTCACGTCAATCCGTAAACGGATACCCAGGTTCGACAATTCACCTTGCATGTATTCGCACAGATCAAGGTAGCTGCTGGTGGTGCTCAGTGTAATCTCGGGTAAACCTTTGCCATCCGGATAACCGGCCTCGTCAAGCAATTGCTTGGCACGTTGTGGATCATAGCCATAACCTATGACCGGTTGTTGTGCGAACCCGGGCATTCCCGGAGGGACAAAGCCGGATGTACCCGGTATAGCCATGCCATTGCGCAGAAAACGCACCATTTTTCCCTTATCAAATCCAAGATTGATGGCTTGCCTGATTTTCAGATTCCGAAGCGGTGAGCCCTTCATCATGGATGAATTACTGTCGATTAAAATACCCAGGTACTCGGTGTTCAGGTATGGGCTGGTTTCCAAATGGAATTTTCCACGGTATTTCGGCCTCAATTCGCCCCGGCCGGTCAGTAAGTCATCCTTGTAGGAGGCGTCAAGACCCGAAAAGAAATCGAGTTTTCCTTTCAGGAATTCAAAGAAGGCGCTTTGTTTATCACTGATGAAGCTGACTTGAATGGCGTCAAGATAGGGTAGAGGGATTCCTGCGTTATCATGCTCAAAATAACTGACATTCTTGTGCATCACCAGCGCATTACGTTCCTCCCAAAATCGAAAAACGAAGGGGCCGGTTCCAATTGGTTGTTTTCTGAAGTCTTTGCCGATCGCTTCAATAACCTCTCGTGGAACAACGCTGCAGTAGGGGGATGCCAACAAACCCAGCATGGGTGGAAACGGGGTGCTCAGTTGGATAATGAATGTGCTGTCGTTCGGAGCGGTGAATCCGATCGCTTTGCCGCTTGGATTGCGAAGCACGGGCTGGAACACCCACGCTCCTGGAGATGCTGTCGCCTCCGAGCAAATCCGTTCAAAACTATACACGAAGTCTCCCGCGTTTACCGTTCGGCCTGGTTTCAGGGCCGGATGCGGATGGAAGCGAACGCCTGAATTGAGCCGAAAGGTGTATGTCCTTCCGTCGGCGCTGATTTTCCAGCTGCTTGCGATACAGGGTCTTGGTAAGAGTGAATCGTCCAACTGAACCAAGCCGTTAAACAATTGGGAGCATGCCCAGATGTTGGCCTGATTACTGGCAAATGCCGGGTCGAGTGAACTGATTCCAGAGGATTCATTGTACCTGAATACGCTCCGCGAATCCGGATTTTGCTCTTTCTTTCCGCAAGAACATATCGCAAGGAAAGCCGGAAAAACGAATAGTAACAGGCGAGGCACGGGCCAAAGGTAATTCATAGCACTTCTTTCTGAGAGGGGCCGAATCCCTACCTTTGCCGCCCCATGGCATCGGTAGCCTTTCATACCTTGGGTTGCAAACTCAATTTCTCGGAAACGTCCACCATCGCACGGCAGTTTCGCGATGCAGGATGGTCGCGTGTGGAGTTTCCCGGTCCGGCAGATGTGGTGGTGGTAAACACGTGCTCAGTCACTGAAAATGCCGACCGCGAGTGCAGAACTATTGTGCAAAGAGCCCGGGCGTCCAATGCATCAGCACAGGTTATCGTGGTAGGGTGTTATGCCCAACTTAAGCCCGAAGAAATTGCACGGATACCTGGCGTTTCGCTGGTGCTGGGGGCATCCGAAAAATTCAATGTGCTGGGATTCTTGTCTGGATTGAAAGCAGGCGAGGTACCCCAAATCCAGGCCTGCGAAATTGACCAGGTAAACACCTTTGTCCCTTCGTTTTCCTCCGGTGATCGGACCCGTACTTTTCTTAAACTGCAGGATGGTTGCGATTACAATTGTGCTTTTTGCACAATCCCACTTGCGCGTGGTAAATCACGCAGCACCACCATTGCTGCCGCTGTTTCCCAAGTGGAAGAACTGGTGCAAAAAGGCGTGCGTGAAATCGTGCTCACAGGCGTGAATCTGGGTGATTTCGGAATTGATCCACAGAGCGGTCAACGCATTGAGTCGTTTACACAACTTATTTCTGCCTTGCATGTACTAGAATGGCCCCATCGCATACGGATCTCTTCCATTGACACCAATCTGCTTACCGCAGAAGTCATAGAGGTCATGGCA
>JBJTJB010000339.1:0-4062 GCA_046095245.1 Bacteroidota bacterium
CCCGTTCAGTATTTTATGGGATAAATTGAGAGCCAATGGCAAAGAACCGATTTCACCTTTTAAGCAAGCCATCGGACTCTTGTTAATTGCAGTCAGTTATTTCATCATCGCCCACAACGTTAAAGATCTTGGCAATAGCGGGTTACTGGCTGTGAAGTGGTTAATTCTTCTTTATTTGATCCAAACTTTTGGAGAATTATGTCTATCGCCGATAGGCTTATCCCTTGTTGGCAAATTGTCGCCAAAGCGATTCTCTTCATTGCTGTATGGCGTTTTCTTCCTTTCCAATGCTTCTGGATATGCACTTGCGGGAACCTTGGGGGCAATCTTACCACCCACGAGCGAGCAATACATTGCAGCCGAAGCGAACAACATTGATTTGAAAGCCGTTCTTGACGGAAAAGTCGACCCAACTGGCGAACAGTTGTTCATATTGGCTCGTTGCAAAGCGGCCACCATCCATGAAGCTCAGGCAAACAAGCACGGAATTGAATTAAAAAACATGGTAAAGGATGAAAAAAGTGTGTTAACAGCAGAACAGTTCAATGCCATCAAGGAACACAAGTTGATCACAACTGAATATCCTCAATTTGCAGGTGTTGTCATTCATGACCTGTATGAATTCTTCATGGTGTTCGTTGTACTGTGCGGAATTGCTTCGGTTTTACTCTTTGCGATTTCTCCCAAACTCAAGCAGATGATGCACGGGATTGTGTAATCATTTTTCCGGTTGACCAATCATAATTTGCTAAACACAGGCAAACGAAACCACAAGGTTTAACAGAACAAACTGTCCACGCATCATGGCTAATACGGTAGCGGAAATAAAAAACTTCAAAGGCCAATACCCGAAGCAACTCTGGTACCTTTTTTTCTCCGAAATGTGGGAGCGCTTCTGTTTCTACGGAATGCGGGGGATGCTAACCGTCTTCATGGTGGACAAGACCCTCGGGCTAGGTATGGCAGAGGATACGGCGAATTTGCAATATGGTGCCACCCAGGCATTCGTGTATGCTTTCACCTTCATTGGGGGACTATTTGCCGATAAGATTCTGGGGTTCCGGCGCTCCTTATTTTGGGGTGGGCTCCTTATGATTGCCGGTAGCTGCATTCTGGCCTTTAATCCACAACATCTGTTTTTCCTCGGCATTGCTTTCACGGTGGTGGGCACTGGCTTTTTCAAGCCCAACATATCCACCATGGTCGGGGCTTTGTACCACGATGGAGATACGCGCAGGGATGCCGGTTTTTCCTTGTTTTATGCCGGTATTAATGTCGGAGCACTGCTTGGAGGATATGCATGCATTGCCATCGCCAAGAGTCACTCCTGGAATCTTGCCTTTGGACTTGCTGCCATCGTCATGACCATCAGCCTATTGACCTTCGTTTTCACCCAACGATCGCTTGGACCTATCGGACTCCCGCCTGTAGACGACAAAGGCCCTCAGCCCAAGTGGTATGCCATAGCAACCTATATCGGTTCTCTGGCAGCTATTCCGCTCATTATGGTGATGGTTGAAAAGACCGAATACACCGATTGGTTCATGTACATCATCGGCCCATGCACCCTACTCTACCTCATCGTAGAGGGACTTCGCTATTCGAGAGAGGAGCAGCGGAAACTTCTTGCAGCAATGATCTTCATCCTGTTTTCGATCCTGTTCTGGGCTTTTTTCGAACAGAGTGGCGGATCCCTCAACCTGTTTGCGAGCAATAACCTGAATGGTGATTTCATGGGAATACAGCTTGATCCTAATGGAGTTAATAATTCTGCAAACTCACTATTTGTCATCATTTTCGCTCCACTTCTGGGTCTACTTTGGGTGTGGATGAGTAAACGACGGTCAGAGCCGAACACCGTTGTGAAATTCGGACTTGGTTTTTTGTTTCTGGCTTTGGCATTTTACACCTTCTATGCAACCCGTTTTTTTGCAGATGCCAATGGGATGACATCGTTGGAAATGTTCACACTTGCCTACTTCATTATCACATTCGGAGAATTGTGTTTGAGTCCGATCGGCTTATCCATAATGACCAAGCTGTCGCCCAAATCCCTGCAGGGGGTCATGATGGGCATGTGGTTCCTGGCCAGCGCTTACGGGCAATATGTAGCAGGAATACTCGGCGCGGGAATGGCCCTACCCGACCCCAACGCCAGTCCTGCCGATAAACTGATTTCCTACACAGAAGGCTACTACCAGTTGGCACTTTACGCCTTGATTGCCGGTGCAGTACTTATTGTAATCGCGCCACAGGTTCGTAAATTAATGGGCGAAGTCAAATGAGGCAACATTCAACGCATCGATTCCGTTTAATGAACATGAAACACCTTCTGATTGCTCTACCGCTCTGCGTTTTCTTTTTCGGCTCCTGTTCTGCACAGGAACAACAGGACAAGAGCGACGGGATTCAATGGATGGGGTTTGAAGAAGCGGTACGCCGTTGCGACCAGCAACCCCGAAAATTGTTCATTGATGTATACACCGATTGGTGCGGATGGTGCAAACGGATGGATGCGGGCACTTTCCGCGACAGCGCTGTGGTAGCCTATATGAATGCCAATTATTATGCAGTCAAGCTTGATGCCGAAACCCGTGATACGCTTCGCTTCCGTGAGAATGTGTTTGTATACAAACCGGAATACAAGACCAACGAGCTGGCCTTATCGCTTTTGAACGGAAAACTGGGCTATCCGAGTTTTGTAATCATGAGTGAGGATTACACCATCTTAAGGCACCTTTCGGGATATCAAACACGGGAAGAACTCATGCCGGTGCTTCAAGAACTTTCGGCGTATAAACGCAACTGAGTGCTGCTGCAAATGAAAAAAGGTCCGAAGAAAGTCTTCGGACCTTTTCATTTTGCTCAAATCACATCAGAAGTACACATTCAAATTGATAGCACCCGCTGCATTGTCATTATCAAAACTGAAGCTACTTGACTTGCCTGAGTTGGAAACAATCGCCTCGGCAGCTGTTCCGTTCCATCTTTCTTCCTGCAACTCACCCCGACCAACCGACTGGAACGTAGGTCCCCAGCCGAATTCGGCACTTAATGAAACCTTAGCCGCAAAGAAATACTCTACGCCGGCCAGTCCACGAACCTGGAATGAAAAGGCTGATCCCTGCTTATTTGATTTTTTGCGTACAACTTGATTTTCTGCACCCAAAGGATTTCCGTAGGTGAAATTACTATCGAGAGTACTCACACCAATCATGGCCTCTTCACCATAATACCCTCTTACACGCGATTTTACGCGCCACTTCTGAAGGCCTGCTCCAATGGCAATGTTACTTGAGGTGACTTTGGTTTCATCGGACACCTTTTCATTGGGATTTGTAGATCCGATACGTGGAACCAACTCTTCAGACTTCGAGGTACCAAAGCCCAGACGTAATTTTCCCCGGTAAGCGAAATCTGCCGTTTTCATGTAGCGACCGGTGATAGTAAGTGGATTTCCTGCTGTGAAGTCATTGGAGGGAGGCGAACTTCCGTCATTGAACAGACTTCCGGCGAAGCGCAAAAAGGGTACTGCATCGATTCCAACGGAGAACTCGCCGGCCTCGGGAGTGACGAGTACTCCCTTTTTATTGCGGATTTCATTCTGTGCTTGACTTATGCCGATAATCCCCATCAGCAAAACGAATGTGAACAGATGTTTCATGGTGTGTAGTTTGATCGAATGGTGTTGAGTTGTATAGACTATGTAGCAAGAATACGATTGATCCGGTACAGTTCCGCATCGAGGGGGTCGCTGGATTTGACGGCCTGCTCGAAGGGTGTGAAGCATCTTTTCCCGTCGCGGATACCCACCATTGCCCCGTGTACATCCTGCAGCAATGCTTCAACCGCCCAGGTTCCGAATTTGGCCCCAAGAATCCGGTCGGCCACTGTAGGACTTCCTCCGCGTTGAACATGACCCAGAACGGTGACCTTCGTATCCATGTGTGGTAGACGGGCACGCACTGCCGCTGCTACTTCCGCAGCACCTCCGCTTTGCTCACCCTCAGCCACAATCACGATTGAACTGGATTTTCCCAGGGAACCGCCTTGTTGCAAGAG
>JBJTJB010000340.1:0-2714 GCA_046095245.1 Bacteroidota bacterium
ATATTGTCTATTGCGCTGTCAGGACTTTTAACCAATACACTTTTGAGCCTGTTACCGTCGTTTTTGCCAAAGAACTTCTGGCGAAGCATTTCAATCCCAAGCACGAGGAATTGGCCATCGACGAATACCAGCCCGGCAGCAAATCGATTCCGTACAAGGTGTTGGGCGAGTGGAAAGGCTCTGCACTGCAGGGGATCCGCTATGCCCAGCTTTTACCCTACGTTGTACCCGAAGGTGACGCATTCCGCGTGGTTTGTGGTGATTTCGTGAGTACGGAAGATGGTACAGGGATTGTTCATCTGGCCCCCACCTTCGGCAGCGATGACTTTCGTGTCGCCCGTGAGCATGGGATCCCTGCCGTTATGGTCTATGATGAACAAGGTCGCCCGTCTCCGCTGGTTGATCGCCGAGGCCGCTTTGTTCCTGAAGTATCCGACTTTGCCGGTGAGGCCGTCAAGGAAGAATACCTCACCGAGACCGAAAAAGAAGAGCGCCGACTTGCACAGGGTCGGGATAAATACCTGGGAGTTGACGAGCGTATCGCCATCAAGCTGAAGCAGGAAAACAAAGCCCTTAAGGTCGAGAAGTACGAGCACAGGTATCCGCATTGCTGGAGGACCGACAAGCCTGTACTGTACTACCCGCTGGATTCGTGGTTTATTCGCACAACGGCCTGCAAGGAGCGCATGATCGAGCTGAATAAGACCATCAACTGGAAGCCCGAAAGTACCGGTACCGGTCGGTTCGGTAATTGGCTTGAAAATCTGGTGGACTGGAACCTCAGTCGCTCCCGCTATTGGGGGATTCCGCTACCGATTTGGCGTAGCGAAGACGGGGAGGAGAAGTGCATTGGCTCATCGGAGGAGCTTGCCCTTGAACTGAAGAAATCGGTCGAAGCCGGTCTTATGGATGCTTCCGCCCTTCAGAACCTTGACCCGGGCTCGTCCGGGTTTGATCTCCATCGCCCCTACGTTGATCGTTCTGTGCTGGTATCCTCCTCAGGTAAACCCATGCATCGCGAAACCGACCTGATCGATGTCTGGTTCGACTCCGGTGCGATGCCTTACGCGCAGTGGCATTACCCCTTTTCGCTGACAGACCTGGCCGGTGTGCATCCTGCCGATTTCATTGCCGAGGGTGTTGATCAGACGCGCGGCTGGTTCTTTACATTACACGCCATTTCGGTGATGCTGTTCGATTCGGTGGCTTTCCGAAACGTGGTGTCCAACGGATTGGTGTTGGACAAGAACGGCAATAAGATGTCGAAGCGCCTTGGAAATGCTGTTGATCCCTTCGTGACACTGGATACCTATGGTCCTGATGCTACACGCTGGTACATGATCAGCAATGCACAGCCCTGGGATAACCTGAAATTCAATACGGAGGGTATTGCAGAAGTACAACGTAAGTTCTTTGGTACGCTTTACAATACATATGGTTTCTTCGCACTCTATGCAAACATAGACGGATTCCGGTACGAGGATGCCGACATCGCAGCAACGGAAAGGACCGAGCTCGACCGTTGGGTGCTCTCGCTGCTGAATTCACTTATTCGTGATGTTGATGAAGCCTATGGCGAGTATGAACCGACAAAAGCGGCACGCCTGATCCAGGATTTTGTCACGGAACACCTCAGTAACTGGTATGTTCGCCTTAGCCGCAGGCGATTCTGGAAAGGCGAATACACCGACGACAAGAAAGCCGCCTACCAGACCCTGTACACCTGCCTCGATACCATCGCCCGGTTGATGGCTCCTGTTGCTCCGTTTTTCGCCGAGCGGCTCTATTCGGACCTGAATGGTGTGACTAAAAAAGATAACAACGAATCCGTTCACCTGGCTTCTTTCCCTTCGGCTGACAGTACGCTCATCGATCAGGAGCTGGAAGAGCGCATGCAGCTGGCCCAGGACATCACTTCCATGGTGCTGAGTCTCCGGAAAAAAGTCAATATCCGCGTGCGACAACCCCTGCAGAAAATCCTACTTCCGGTTTCGGGTCCAGCTTTCCGCAAGCAACTCGATGCGGTGGCAGGTCTGATCATTTCTGAAGTGAATGTAGAGGAGATCTCTTTCTTGGAGGAAGGCAGTACGCTTCTCGTGAAGCGTGTCAGGCCGAATTTCAAAGCCCTCGGTCCTAAAGCCGGAGGGCTTATGAAACAGCTTGCAGAGCGGATCAATGTGCTCAACGCCGATGAAATCGCTTACCTGGAGCAAAACGCACTCTTACCCTTGCGATTCGGTGAAGCGATCTTCGATCTTGCCCTTGAGGATGTTGAAATCCTGCACGATGATATTCCGGGTTGGCAGGTAGCCAGCCAGGGACGACTCACGGTTGCGCTCGATACGACGATTACAGACATCCTGCGGGAAAAAGGTTTCGCCCGCGAACTGATCAACCGGATTCAGAACATCCGCAAGGATATCGGCCTTGAGGTTACGGACCGTATTGACGTGAACATCAAGGCTCCCGACCACATTCAAAACGTAGTACGCAGTAATTTCGACTATATTCGCAGCGAAATTTTAGCAACGACCCTCGGCTTTGAGGAGGCTCTGGACCCAGTTTCTTCCCATTCAGTCGAACTCGACGAACATACACCGATTCTTTTAACCGTTTACAAATCCAGTCATGGCCACTAAGAAACCAGCCAAATCAACCAAGAAGGCTTCTCCGTCTAAAAAAGCTGCGAAGAAAGCTCCGGCCAAAAAGGCTCC
>JBJTJB010000341.1:0-2906 GCA_046095245.1 Bacteroidota bacterium
CTGATACACCACCTGAACCGGGGAGACATCTACGAGATCAAGTACTGTATTCCCTTTCGTGCATCCGGTCGCCTCGAAAACCCCTTGCAAACCTGGCTCAAACTCCATAACCGGCAGCAAACACCCTTCGGAGCCTTGTACCGGGAGGGGAAGAATTGGTTGTTGTGCGGTAGTCCCGAGCGCTTCATGCGCAAAGACGGTATGAGGCTAAAGTCGGAACCCATCAAAGGGACTGCTTCACGCGGGACCACACCGGAGCAAGACAAACTGAATCGGGACAACTTAATGCACTCTGAAAAAGAACGTGCAGAGAACATCATGATCGTGGACCTCGTCCGTAACGATCTGGGCCGTATCGCGGAGACGGGAAGTGTGCAGGTTGATGAGTTATGCGGCATCTATTCTTTTCCCGGTGTACACCAGATGATATCGACTGTTTCGGGAACATTACGGCCCGAAGTGAGATTCAAAGCGATCCTGGAGGCACTGTTTCCGATGGGGTCCATGACCGGCGCCCCAAAAATCAGGGCAATGGAGCTGATCCGTGAGCATGAGCAGTTTACCCGTGGACTGTACTCGGGAACAATCGGAGTGATCAAACCCTCTGGTGATTTCGATTTCAATGTGGTAATCCGCAGCATCCTCTACAACGAAGAACTGGGCAAACTAACGATGCCGGTCGGTAGCGCCATCACAGCCACCTGCGACCCGGAGGCCGAGTTCGAAGAATGCCTGCTGAAGGCCAAGGGAATGCTGGAAGCCATTTCGGGCTGAGCCCTCCCCTACCCCGCGTGATTACCTTTGTGAAATGCCAGCAAACGCCGTGCTCAACCGATTTCAACAACAGCTTGAGCAGATGGATATTCGTCCGGACCGACATCCAATCCTTGTGGCCCTAAGCGGAGGATTGGACTCGGTTGTACTATTGCACTTATTTGTACGGAGTGGTTTCAAAACCGGAGCTGCGCATGCCAATTTCGGTTTACGAAACACGGAATCGGAACAAGATCAGTTTTTTTGTCAGCGACTATGCGATGCATGGCGGATTCCGTTTCATACCAAGAGATTCGAAACCACGGAGTACGCGAAAGAAAACCAGGTATCTAGCCAAATGGCCGCCCGATCACTCCGCTATGCTTGGTTTGATACGCTGCTGCAGGAAGAGCCCTACGAACGGTTGGCTACGGGTCATCAGGCCGAGGATCAGGCGGAAACCGTCCTGATGCGTATCCTTGATGGAAGTGGCCCGAAAACATTAACGGGAATCCCCGTAATGCGTGATTCCATCATCCGACCCATGCTGCACATCGACCGCGATTCCATATTGGCCTACGCGCAAGCGAATGCATTGGAATGGAGGGAAGATTCGAGCAATTCACATGCTGACTACCTCAGAAACGCCATCCGGCTTGAACTATTACCCGAATTACGGAAAGTCAATCCATCCATCAACGAAACTCTGCGTACCCTGGCGGATCGCATGCAGCAGGTCATTGCTTTGTCGGATGCACGTGCAGATGAAATGCTGCGGGGAAGATTCCTTCAACATCCCGAATACCATGAGTTCAACACAGCGGGTTTGTTGGATGATGCCAGTGCCGAGTACCTCCTTTACATTGCATTGTCTGACTACGGCATCAACAGCCGACAAATAACCGACCTGATCCGGAAACCGATCCGAAGCGGCAGGGTGATCGTTACACCAACGCACAACATAACCCTTGACCGGCAACGCCTCTTCATCCATGCGCGGGGGCAGGACATTGAAAACCGTGAGTGGCAAATCGATGTAAACCACACATCCCTCCTCACCGATCAATTCCAACTGGAAATGAGAAGCATTACCGCGAACGAATACGCGAATAATCCTCCACCCGAGAAAAACACCGCCTTTTTGGACCAGGAACTCCTGCAATTCCCCCTCGTTATTGATAAATGGAAAACCGGAGATCGCTTCCAGCCGCTGGGAATGAGCACATTTAAAAAAGTGAGTGATCACTTCATCGACAACAAAGTGCCCGTGTTCAGGAAAGAGCAGGCACTTATCATCCGAAGTCAGGGCGAAATTGTGTGGATTGCCGGTGACCGGATCGATCATCGCTATCGTGTGACGGATCAAACGCGAAAAATCCTCGAACTGCGCTTTCGCCACCTGCAGGGCTGATCCCTTTGGCCTACCTTTGCGGCCAATACTTCCACTATGCAACGAGGACCCATTTCGCAATTCATGGAGAAGCACTATCTCCATTTCAATGCTGCCGCACTGGTTGATGCCGCCAAAGGCTATGAACAACACCTGCTTGAAGGCGGAAAAATGATGATCACACTGGCCGGAGCCATGAGCACTGCTGAGCTCGGTATTTCACTCGCCGAAATCATCCGTCAGGGCAAGGTGGACATCATCTCCTGTACGGGAGCCAACCTGGAGGAAGACATCATGAACCTCGTTGCACACTCCCACTACAAGCGTGTCCCAAATTACAGAGATCTGAGCCCGCAGGATGAGTGGGACTTACTGGAGGGGGGCTTCAACCGGGTGACAGACACCTGCATTCCAGAAGAGGAGGCTTTTCGCCGGATACAAAAACACATTTTCAAGCAATGGAAGCAGGCGGAAGACGCCGGAGAGCGCTATTTCCCGCATGAATACATGTACAAGATGTTGCTCAGCGGGGAAATGAACCAGTATTTCGAAATCGACCCGAAGAACAGCTGGATGCTGGCGGCTGCAGAGCGTAATCTGCCCATCATCGTTCCGGGCTGGGAAGACTCCACCATGGGAAATATTTTCGCTTCTTATTGCATCAAAGGTCAACTCAAGCCTTCCACCATGAAAAGCGGAATCGAGTACATGACCTGGCTGGCCGACTACTACATCCGTAATTCCGAAGGGAAAGGCATCGGAT
>JBJTJB010000342.1:0-1268 GCA_046095245.1 Bacteroidota bacterium
GTTTGATGATTTGCTGGGGAAGGAGGAGTTTGCCACACAGCGCGCCTTGAACATCCTCAAAGCCGAAGTCGGCAAGATTTTGGGCTGATGCCCGACCCGCACATGGACAAACTCAAAAGCAATCCGGCCACCGATTCCGGAATCGACATCGAACGGGTGTATTCCGGACCCGTACAGCCTTCAGGCGAGCCAGGCGTTTTTCCCTATACACGCGGCATTCAGCCCGATATGTACCGGGGAAAGTTGTGGACCATGCGTCAGTATGCCGGGTTTTCTACCGCCGAGGAGAGCAATAAACGGTATCACTACCTGCTGAACCAGGGAACCACCGGACTTTCGGTCGCGTTTGATCTGCCAACCCAAATCGGATACGATTCGGACCATGCCCTGTCCGAAGGGGAAGTCGGTAAGGCCGGTGTGGCCATCGATTCACTGGCCGATATGGAAACGCTTTTCGATGGTATAAGTCTCGAGAAGATCACAACATCCATGACCATCAATGCCACGGCTTCGACGCTGCTGTGCATGTACATGGCGCTGGCCAGGAAGCAGGGTGCCGACCTGCTCAATGTTTCCTGAACCATCCAGAACGATATCCTGAAGTAGTACGCTGCCCGGGGCACTTATATCTATCCCCCGCAACCCAGCATGCGGATCATAACCGACATTTTTGATTACTGCTCGCGTGAATTGCCCAAGTGGAATACCATCTCGGTTTCGGGGTACAACATCCGTGAGGCCGGAGCCGATGCGGTCCAGGAATTGGCCTTCACCCTGGCGGACGGAAAAGCCTACTTGCAGGCTGCCATCGCCCGCGGACTCGATATCAACGTGTTCGCTAAGCGCATTTCGTTCTTTTTCAACGCGCACAACAACCTGTTTGAAGAGGTCGCCAAGTTCAGGGCTGCCCGCAGGATGTGGGCCCAGATCACCAAAGAACTGGGAGCCACCGATCCCCGAGCCCAGATGTTGCGTTTTCACACCCAAACAGGCGGATCAACGCTCACTGCCCAGCAGCCGCAAAACAACATCGTACGTGTAACGTTGCAGGCCTTGGCTGCGGTGATGGGCGGCACTCAGTCGCTGCACACCAACGGGTTTGATGAGGCCCTGGCTTTGCCCACCGAAGACGCAGCCCGCATCGCCTTGCGCACGCAGCAGGTTATTGCCTTCGAAAGTGGCGTTGTGGATACGGTTGACCCGCTCGGGGGAAGTCATTTCGTTGAATCACTGACCGATGAGGTGGAACGCCGGGCTTGGGATTACAT
>JBJTJB010000343.1:0-1313 GCA_046095245.1 Bacteroidota bacterium
GAACACCACGGTTAACGTACAGCAAGTCACTACACCTGCTTTGATCCGGACTGTGCACCACTTCGTAGCACCGGATGAAATCTCATCGAATTTGTCCGGAATTCGTATCAGTGATTACCATTACTGGTCTGTTGAAGGCAACCTACCCGCTGGATTCTCAGCTGTACTGCGTTTGATTTACAATGGGAGCAGCAGCACCACGGTCGGATACCTGGACAACACATTGATCACCGGAACGGAGGACAGTCTGGTTCTGCTATTCCGATCCGGCGCGGGATCGGATTGGCAGATTGTCACTGCATGTTCGCTTGCAGCCGGCAATAAATTCGACAAAATCGGTTCCTACTATGTTGATTCGCTCAAATGCGGCGAATACGCTTTGGGATATCGTGATGGCACCACCGGATTTGAACCATCCATCGAGCGCAGCAGGCCTTCGTTAAAAATTTGGCCAAACCCAGCAAGCGACGAAATCCAACTTACGCTGGAATCGCTCGACATCAGAACAGCAGATGTTTCAGTCTGTGATTTGTCAGGCCGTGAAGTTGCCTATCTCCAATTGAGTGCTGGTGTGGTTCATTCGTGGAAACCGAACGATGCCGGCACCTATTTGTTTACGTTGCTGCGGAATAAACACCGATTCGAATCCCAAACCGTCCAGTTTATCCGGTGATTGACTCGATGCACAACTACCCCGTCATCCGGCTTAAACCCGGAAAAGAGCGTTCGCTGTTGCAACGGCACCCCTGGGTATTCAGCGGTGCAATTGCACGCCAGCCAAGCGGACTACAGGAAGGTGACCTGGTAGTGGTTGAAAGTTCACAAGGTGCATTCCTTGCCATCGGTCATTTTCACAAGGGCACCATCACCGTGCGCTGCCTGTCGTTCAACAACCATCCGATTGATGAGCATTTCATCCGCGAGCGTATATCTGCCTGTATTGAGCTCCGGAGAACCATCGGTCTGCCGAATGTGGCAACCGATTGCTTCAGACTGATCCACGGAGAAGGGGATGGATTTCCCGGGCTTGTAGTGGATGTTTACGCGAATGTGGCCGTAGTACAAACGTACACCCTCGGCATGCATCGCTTGCGAATGCTCGTAGCGGATGCAATCGCTGAGCTGGCGCCATTCATCACGGCTGTTTACGACAAAAGCCGCGAATCCATGGCAAAGCAGGGCATTGAGGGCATTGAGGATGGATACCTGATAAAATCGTCAAACCACATCGACCGGGAAACTGTTCTGGAAAACGGCATTCAAATCGGAGTGGATTACATTCATGGGCAGAAAACGGGGTTTTTCCTTGATCA
>JBJTJB010000344.1:0-3903 GCA_046095245.1 Bacteroidota bacterium
GAATAAAAACCATGGTATATCGGGAGGGGGAGCTCGCCTGCACCTGTATTCGAAGATGACTGATTTCCTCTTGGAAAATTTGAATGTAAAATGAATGAGTCCTGTGTTGCATTGCTGTTGGGAAGCAATCAAGGTGATGCGATGGGATACCTTGCCGAGGCTTCAAAGCGGATTGGTATTTCGATCGGCCACATCATTGCGGCATCCGAAATCTACAAGACTGCTCCTTGGGGAAAAACCGACCAGCCTGAATTTCTGAACCAGCTTCTTTTAGTTGAAGTCGAACAACATCCTTCGGAAGTCATGGAGCGCATCCTTGCCATCGAGCTGGAGATGGGACGGATTCGTGACGAACGCTGGGGACCCCGAATTATCGATATCGACCTGCTTTATGCAGGTTCTCAGGTGATTGACCAGCCGGGCCTACGCATTCCACACCCGGCGCTTTCCCAGAGGCGGTTCGCACTGGCCCCACTCTCCGAACTGATCCCGGATTTCATCCACCCTGAACTTGGTGTAAGTCAACGTGAATTGCTTGATCGCTGCAACGATACGGGTTTGGTGGAAAAAGTGCAACTATACAATCCGGCTGATTGACCACACCATGAACGTTACACAACGCATCCCGTACCGTTACATGGTAGTTGAAGGCAACATAGGAGCCGGTAAAACCTCCCTGGCCAACATCCTGTCTACGGTTCACAACACCGAACTTGTACTAGAGTCGTGCGCTGAAAACACCATCCTGCCGCAATTCGATGCGCAACCGGAGCGCTTCGCCTTTCCTCTTGAAATGTCGTTCCTTGCCGAGCGTTACCAGCAAATCCACCAGGCGCAGACTCACATGGAACAAACCGGTGGAAAACTGGTCGGTGACTACATTTTTGAAAAAAGCCGGCTTTTCGCTGATGTGACATTAAGTGGCCCGGAACTGGAGCTATTCAGTCGCTTTTTCCACATGATTGAAGGTGGACTTCGGAAACCCGATCTCATCATTTACCTGCACAAAAGCACAGCTTCATTGCTGAAAAACATCGCAAAACGCGGACGGGAGTACGAACAGCAGATCAAACCCGATTACCTTGACCGCCTGAGTGCACGATACCTGGACTACCTGCAAAGCCTCGAAAACCAACGCATTCTTCTGATTGATTCGGACGAGCTGGATTTCGTGGAGCGGCCTGAGCACCTGCGGCTGGTCTTGGACCTGGTGATGGGCCCCTTGGAATCCGGGCTGACCCGGGTCAATCCGGTGTGATTTCGCCTCAGAAATTATTTCATTATTATTGTGCCACAAAGACTTAAACGCTATGAAGCACATTCTGATCGTGTTTGCAATGACGGTATTCGGCCTTACTGCTGCCAAGGCCCAGGAAGAAGCTCCTCAGGGAACGGGACCCACCGGATTACCCCAGCCCCGTGATTTTGACCGTTGGTCGGTAGGTGCCACTGTCGGCATCAGCCACTTGTTCAGTGACCTTCTTTACGGTGATGGCTCCAGTAATAGTCGTTATTTGCAGCAGGGATTGTTCCCGCTTGCAGTCGGTCTGCAAGGAGGCTATCAGATATCACACAGCATTGGAGTTCGTGCCAGGGGAATGGTGACGCGTTTTGAAGGATACGATGAAGAATTCATCGATGCGATAAATCCGAACAATGGCGCCACCTACAAGAAAAAAATCGGGGTGAAATACTCAAGCCCTGTCAAAGAGGGATCGCTGGAAATGGTATACAACTTCGGCAACATTTCTTTCCTTAACCGCAACAAGCATTTTCACCTGACAGCTTCGCTTGGTGCCGGCGTATTCGGTTTCGATACCGATGTGAAACTGGATTCAGCCGATGCCGTTCTGCTTCGTTCTTCCGGAAAGGTGACTGAATTCATGATTCCGATGAGTATTGGCTTCCGGTACAACGTAAACCGTGTGAGTGCAGGCTTATCGGTTGAGTACCGCAAGACTTTTACGGACGATGCGGACGCTACCTACAAATCGTTCTCAGAAACCGACAACTATGCCATGCTGACCCTTGGTGTGAACTACACGCTGGGCAAGAAAAACAAGCCCATGGAATGGGTCAACCCGATGGAAGTGGTGTACAACGACCTTGCCGACATGAAAGAGAAGGTGGACATCATTTCGGGCGATAAGGACAAAGACGGCATTTCCGATCTTTTTGACAAGGACAACAATACACCCGAAGGGTCAAAGGTTTACGGAGATGGAACGCCCGTTGATACGGATGGCGATGGAATCATTGACATGCGCGATGCTGATCCATTCACGCCGAAAGGGGCTAAGGTTGATGCCAACGGGATGGAAGTGGATTCGGATGCTGACGGAGTACCCGATAGCCGCGACCTTGAACCGAATACAGCCCAAGGATCACTTGTGAACTTCCAGGGAATGACTGTAGCAGCTCCCGGTCAATACCGAAGCCCATCTGAAACAGGAGCCGGTAATGATGGCAGTGATGGAAATGCAGGCGTAGGTGTTGCCGGAGCGATGGGATCCTCTGCCGGCAGCGCAGGCAGTGGCTATCTTCCCAGTGTCTTCTTCGAATCAGGCTCTTCAGAAATCAGCTCTAAATACCACGACAGGCTCCTGACGGTGGCCCGTGCCATGATGGCGAATCCTAACCTGCGCATTCGCGTGGTTGGCAACTGCGATGTAAACGGAGGCTCCTCCGAAAACCTGCGTCTGGGTCAACGTCGTGCAGATGGAGTCCGCCAGCATCTTGTGAGCAAGTATGGTATAGACGGGGATCGCATCCGCACAGAATCACGCGGCAAGAGCAACCCCATCGCAAACGGACTGAACTCGATGAACCGTCGGGTGGATTTCTCCATCGAATAAGCTTCACAACAAGCAATAAAGAGCCGGGCCGAAAACCCGGCTTTTCATTTTTTGGGAACAATCATACCCCCCTCAGGCTGCGATCAGAACAGGCTCCTGCTTAAAGAAATTGGCAGCACGCGCAGTGAGCGTTCGCGTCACCCTGTCGAGCAAGTCCTCCTCGAATTGCTCCGAGTTAGTCGTTCCGATCACGCCTTTTCGTGACAGTTTGCACTCGGCAGAAACCCTGATGAAACCGGTTTCTGTTGGAGTAACGGAAACACTCAGCACATAACGGCTGAACAGTAAACCGTCACCACATACCGCTTCGACGTAGTTGTCCTCGCTAATGCTCAGCGTGAATCCGCTGCGGATGACTGCTTTGCGAACGGCCTTCAGGGTTTTGGGCTGTTCAAATTGGAAGAATTGATTCTTCATGGCATTTGGGTTTTGTGGATTATTTTATTGTATTGGATTTTAACGCAGTAATAGCTTACACATGAGTATGTACAATTACGGGCGAAATCCCGAACCCCACAAGGAAAATTTGGTGAACGGCCTAAAAAAGGCCCACATTTAGGGGTGCATTTGCCTGATCCTGAGGCCAGAACCCGTTACAAACTGCAAAAACAGGCCAGATTTGCCTTGGCTGACCTGATAATCGGATGATTTTACCGGCAAACGGTGGATGCATTGACCCGCGGCATTGAGGACCAGCAATTCGGTACCATCCCACGCCCAAAGGGCAATCCCCGACTTTCCGCGAATGACCTGTACCGATTGGATCGGACCTGAACTTGGATACCGGAACAAGACCCACCCATCGGAGGTTTGTAGCCGTACGCCCCGCTCATCACCGATAAACCACTCTGCCGTTCCGTCCTTGTCGATATCAAGACGTGCGCCACACAAGGCTTTGTCGAGTTGTCCGGGAAAAGCAGGCCGGAGCTTCTCCGGACTATCAATCACGTAAACCAGGCTGTCGGTTTGTGATACCAATGCCGGTAAATCGCTGGGGTTCGTTTGGGGAATGAACGATGACACCTTCGCCTTCGCAGCAGCGGTATTT
>JBJTJB010000345.1:0-7622 GCA_046095245.1 Bacteroidota bacterium
GGTTTGGCAGCCGATACAACCGAAAGCAAGGTGCTTTTACCGGCATTGGGGAAGCCAACAAGTCCGACATCGGCGAGCAGTTTCAGTTCAAGGACTTTCCATTCTTCCAGACCAGGTTCTCCCGGTTGTGCAAAGCGGGGAGTCTGCAACGTGGAGGTTTTGAAGAACGCATTGCCTTTTCCTCCTCTACCGCCCGGTACAAGCACTTCTTCCTGTCCGTCGGCTTCTATTTCAAAGGCTTTTTCGCCGGTTTCAGCATCGCGGGCGACGGTTCCAAGCGGCACTTCCAGAATGATGTCTTCTCCGTCGGCTCCGGTCTTAAGCGAACTGCCACCGGGTTCACCCGGATCCGCTATCACGTGCTTGCGGTATTTGAGGTGCAGCAAGGTCCAAAGTTGTGCGTTGCCACGAACAACAATGCTTCCGCCTTTCCCACCATCACCACCATCGGGTCCGCCTTTGGCAGTCAACTTGTCACGATGCAAATGCACGGAGCCGGCACCTCCAGCTCCGCTGCGGCAGCAGATCTTGACATAATCGACAAAGTTGCTTCCCGACATGAGCGAGTGATTAGGTGTTGTATGGAGTTATGAATCAAGCCTTGTGTCCGTCGATGGCGGCACAAAGTCTGTCGAATATTTCTTCAATGGAGCCGATACCGTTTATGCCGGTGTATTTGCTCTGCGCCACGTAATAATCGCGCACGGGTTCGGTTTCGTTCCGGTACACATCGATGCGTTTTTGCACTACTGCCGGATCCTGATCGTCGGCGCGACCCGAATCCTTTCCACGGTGCAGGAGTCGCTTGCGGAGTTCTTCTTCTTCCACTTCAAGTGCCAACATCATCGTAATGCCTGTGCCTTTTCCGTCCAGGTAAAGGTCAAGGGCTTCCGCCTGGGCAGGTGTACGCGGAAATCCGTCGAAAATGAAACCGGGAGCATCCGGCGTTTTGGAGGCTTCGGATTCGAGCATTCGTATGGTCACCTCATCGGGCACCAGCTGGCCCTGGTCCATGTAGCTTTTGGCAAGCATGCCCAACTCGGTTCCACCTTTGATGTTGGCACGGAAAATATCTCCGGTCGACAAGTGGACCAGTTTATAGCGTTCAACCAGGCGCGTGCTTTGGGTGCCTTTACCAGCCCCGGGAGGGCCAAACAGGACGATGTTGAGCATGACTTCAGGAAATATGGGTTCAGGATTTCAATTGGTAGATATCTGGCAGGTTACGACCCAGCCCGTCGTAGTCGAGCCCGTAGCCGACCACAAAGGCGGGTGGAATTTCAAAGCCCACATAATCGGGCTTCACATCCTGACGGAGCGCAGAAGGTTTAAACAGGATGGTGGCGAAACGGAGACTCGCCGGTTGGCGCTTTTTCAGTTCATCAATGAGGTACACGGCGGTGTCGCCCGTATCGATGATGTCTTCTACAATGATGACATCCCGACCCGCAATGTCATCGCTCAGGCCCATCAGGTTCCTGACCTTTCCGCTACTTTCAGTTCCGTGGTAGGAACTCACCCGGACGAACCCGATCTCGCAGGCCGTGCCAATGTGACGCAGCAGATCAGCCATAAAAATCACCGATCCGTTCAGTACACCGATCAGCAGTGGCTTTTTCCCGGCATAGTCACGGTCAATGGCCTGGCCGAGTTCGGCCACGCGTGACTGGATGCGGTCGGCGGTGATGAATGGGGTGAAAACCTTGTCGTGAACCTGTACGTCTGCCATAGGAAAGCGGCAAAGGTAGGGATTGGGGGCCGATTGCAGTTCGCCCACAAGCAGGTATAGCACTAAGCGTTTGTACCCGATTTAACACGAACCGGCCCGGTTTTCGGACTACTTTTGCGGTCATGGTTTTTTCATTTGCTGGTGAACATTTCCGACTCGGAATCCTGGGCGGTGGTCAACTGGGGCGCATGCTGATTCAGGAGGCTATCAACCTGAATATCAGTACCCATGTTTTGGATCCCGATGCGAATGCGCCCTGCCGACACCTGTGCGAGCAGTTTTTTCATGGCGATTTTCGGAATGAGGAGGACGTGTATCGGTTCGGGAAAACCTGTCAACTGCTGACCATCGAAATCGAACACGTAAACACCCGGGCCTTGCAGCGCCTCGAGGCGGAGGGGGTCAGTGTGTATCCCCAGCCACAACTGATCGCCTTGGTGCAGGATAAAGGTTTGCAAAAGGAGTTTTTTGCCGGTCACGGAATTCCGACCGCGCCCTTCGTCCTGGTCCGCGATCGGGAAGAGCTGGCCGGAATGTCGGCCCATTTTCCCGGTATGCTGAAGGCGCGAACCGGTGGTTACGATGGCAAGGGAGTCATGCGGATCAACAGTGCCGCTGATGTTTCTGCTGCTTTTGAAGGTCCTTGTGTGCTGGAGTCCCTCGTCGATTTTCAGACGGAAATATCGGTGATCGTATCGCGCAATGCCAGCGGCGAAATCGCCCATTTTCCGGTGGTGGATATGGAATTCAATCCGCAGGCCAACCTGGTCGAATTCCTGTGTAGCCCCGCACGGATCGACGAATCGGTACAGCAAAACGCCATTGCCATTGCGCGGAAGGTGATTGATAAAATGGGTCTGGTCGGGATTTTAGCAGTGGAGATGTTTGTGATGCGCAACGGGGATGTGCTGGTGAATGAAATCGCACCGCGCCCGCACAACAGCGGTCACCAAACCATCGAGGGGAATGTCACATCACAGTACGCGCAACATTTGCGGGCTATCCTGGGTTTACCTCCCGGCGACACGACTTCGGTTAGGCCTGCCGTGATGATCAATCTTTTAGGGGAACCCGGTCACACCGGGGAGGCGCATTACCTGGGAATAGAGGCTTGTATGGCTATGCCCGGTGTGGCCGTTCACCTGTATGGAAAGAAATTTACCAAGCCCTTCCGCAAAATGGGACATGTAACCATAACAGCCGGTACACTTGATGAAGCCATCCGTACGGCCCGCGAAGTGCAGTCAACCCTTAAGGTCATTACAGCGTGAGACGAAGCATAATCACCTGCATGCACCGGTTTACTTATTCACTTGGCCGACATGCATCGAACAGCTAACTTTACAGACATGCCAAGCCTAAAACCCCTCGTCGGTATCATCATGGGCAGTGACAGCGATCTGCCCGTCATGCGCGAAGCCGCCGAGGTTCTCGAAGAATTGGGAGTCACCTACGAATTGACCATCGTTTCGGCTCACCGTACTCCCGAACGCATGTTCACTTATGCCCGTGAAGCCGGTGGCCGTGGCATACGGGTCATCATTGCCGGAGCCGGCGGTGCCGCTCATCTTCCCGGAATGACAGCTTCTGTCACACCCTTGCCTGTCATCGGTGTTCCGGTGAAATCTTCCAACAGCATCGATGGCTGGGACAGTATCCTTTCCATCCTGCAAATGCCCAACGGAGTACCTGTGGCAACCGTGGCGCTCAATGCAGCCCGGAATGCAGGAATCCTCGCCGCGCAAATGCTATCCACCAGCGATGATGAACTGACCAAGCGCATCATCTCTTACAAGGAAAAGCTCAAGTTGAAGGTCCTGGATGCTGCCCAGCGCGTGGAACAGGCAGCAGAATCCGCACAGGCCTCCGGTAACCACGGCGGCAATGCAGGTGATATCGGTAGCCGGAAACCCGGTCGCTCCCAGGGCTGAGCCCTTGTTGTCTATTAAGTAAACTTCAGATAACTGTCCCTTTCCCTTTTCTGCGGGGGGATCAACATTTTATACCATGCGTTATGCTGCTTGCGCAGCCTGTTTGTTGCTGCGCCTTTCCATTTCGTTTGCCCAAGGCTATGTTTCGGGTCAAACGCCCTGTCTGGCACCGGTTACGGCTTTTCTGCCCGGACCTCTCGCCGCTGCATTTTGTAATCCGGCCCCTGCCGATACGGCATCATCGTGGAGTTTAGGATGTGCATACGCACAACCGTATTTGCTGGAGGGTCATGCGGTGATGGCTTTTGCATTCAATTCGCCCGATACCAGGCTAGGTAGGATTCAGGCTGGTCTGCTGCGGAGCGGGAACAACTGGTACCGGCGCTATGTAGCAGCTGCCGGATTCAGCCGTCAGTTCGGTCGGGGTTCGGTGGTTGGGCTTAATGCCGAGTTGCGCACCTTGACTGTTGCAGAGGGTTTCGGAAACGAACGGGCTGCAGCTGTACAGGCCGCCTGGCGTATGGTTCTCAGCAGGCAGTTTCACACGGTTGCTGCATGTCGGATTCCCGTCATGGCCGGTGTGCAAGCACCTCCGCAGATATGGATGGCTGTGCGTGCAGCATGCTCGTCTTCCTTTCAGCTTGAAAGTGCTGTACGCCTCGATTCAGCCTCCGCCAGCGTATCGGCCGGGGTGCATTATATGCCAAAGCCGGGCATCAGTATTCGCGCAGGCATGTCGTTTTTCCCCTTTCGTCCCGGGTTATTGCTTCGCTTGCGCACGCAGGGGATGCTGATCCTGGTGTCCATTGAGTCGCATCAGGACCTTGGCCTTACACCGGCAGGCGGTTTTGAACTGGGAGGTGTTAAGCGATGAAAGGGTGTAGGTTTTGGTTCTTCGTTTTTTGCTGGAGCCCCATGATGATTGCTGCACAGGTGAACGATGAATTGTTACTCGATCCCGAACGGTTCCGGCCGGTCGATGCCGATATCGCGATTGAACCGGATGAACCAGGCTCACTTGCTTCAATTGATTTGAATCGTACTGAACTGGAAGACCTGCAGTCACATCCCCTGATCGGACCCGTTCTGGCTTTGGCGGTTGTTGCGCACCGCAATCGCTTCGGAGACCTGCTGGGTCCGGAGGAATTGCTGGTGGTGGAGGGTTTCGATTCGGCCTGCATACGGCGGCTGCGGCCCCTGCTGCGCTTCGGGGTACCGCTCATCGACCAGCGATTTCGGCTCCAGTCGCTTCTGCACGAATCCGCTCATGAACTGCTCTTACGGCAACGGATATCCTCCGATCACGATGTCGGCTACGGCAATGATGGGAACTATCCCTTTTACCAGGGGGATGCGCAATACCTCATGATGCGCTACCGCTTGCGTGCCGGTCGACACTTCAGTGTGGGAATTCTTGCCGAGAAAGATCCGGGAGAGCAAATGATCAGCCGCAAGGGCGGGCGCATGGATTTCTTCAGTTGGTCGGTGATGCTGCGACCTGAGCGCTTTGTGAAAAGTATTTGTATCGGCGACTTCCAGGTTCAGTTCGGGCAGGGTCTGGTGATGTGGTCCGGTGTTTCGCTCGGCAAAGGGAATGAGGTGACCGGTATTTCGAGGAGGGGTGTAGGTGTCCGATCGTACAACTCGCCCGGTGAAAGCGGGTTTCAGCGTGGCTTGGCGGTTTCTTTTTCGCATGGTGCCTGGACGTTGGATACCTGGTGTTCCTACCAGAAACTCGATGCGTCCTTTGTTCCGCTGGATACCACCTACACGCAATTCGCCGTTTCCTCTTTCCAGGAATCGGGCTTGCACCGGAATGCCGATGAGCTGGCGCGTAAGGCCAATCTCGGTTCCTGGTCGACGGGTTTGCACCTGATGCACGAGCGGACAAGGCTGGTGCAGGAATTCACGCTGGGAATGATACACTACGACCAGACCCTTTGGCCGGGCGATGATCCCTATGAACGCTTCGATGCATCCGGACGAATGGTATCAGCCGTAGCTTACACGTTACGGCTAAGGCTGAACAACGGAATCGCGTTCACGGAATTCGCTACGGATGCAAAAGGGCATCCGGCCTGGTTGTCGGGCCTCGTGCTCATGCCCGATCGCCGCTGGACCCTCAGTGCACACCTGCGCGACTACAACCGGGCCTACCAGGCGCCTGCTGCCGATGCGTTCCGAGAGGGATCGAGGACCCGTAACGAGCAGGGACTTTATCTCGGAGCCCGATACCAGGTCCATCGCACGGTTTACCTGCAGGCCTGGTATGACCGCTTTCATTTTCCCTGGTTGCGTTATACGCAATCCGAGCCCGTGTGGGGCCGCGAATGGCAAATGCAACTGGTGCATAGTCCAAGCCGGAATACCGAGCTGCAACTACGCTACCGGGTAGAGGAGAAGCCGGTGGATGGTGATCAGGGTGTATTCCGTATGCCGTATGCCGTGCTGCGCAGAAGCCTCCGCTTCGATTTGTCCTGGATGCAGGGAAAGGACTGGGCTTTTCAGTCGCGGGTAGAGGGAAATCGGATTGTTGACGCAGCGCATGTCGCCCAAGGGCTACTCTTGTTTCATGAGTTCCGCTACAAGCCCCTCGGTAAACCGTTTAGCCTGGTGCTGCGCTACACCGTTTTCCGGACCGATGATTATGCCTCGCGGGTGTATACCTACCAACAGGATATGGCCGGCGTTTTCAGTCTTCCGGCTTTTTCCGGACGGGGTCAGCATGCCTACCTGCTGTGTAGGGTGCGTCTGCGCCAGGGAATTGATCTCTGGTTGCGTTGCGGAAGAACGCTGTCAGGGGGTTTGGCCGAGACCGACCTGAAATCCCAGCTCCGCTGGCAGTTTTAATTGTTCGGTTCATCGGATTTATCGTCTGAACACCTTACATTCGTTTCAATTATGACCTCTATGAAACGTCTTACAGCTGCGCTCTTGCCGGCGCTTGTCCTCCTGGTTGCTCTGAATGCTGCTGCGGCCAGCCGACCCACATCCTACAGTATGCCGGTCGGTGTAACGGCCCGGGATTATATGCCCGGAACCATCCTCCTTCGTGTTGATCCGGCGTACCGGAACCTCTGTACGGAGCGTAGTATTTCCATTCCTGCTTTCGAGCAGGCTTGCAAGACCTTGGGTGCTGTACAGCTCCGAAAGGTGTTCCCAACGCATCAGCCTCCGGCCACTCCGTTCAACGAGCAGGGGAAAGCGCTGGTCGATCTTTCCCTCATCTATGAATTGAAACTTGCGGCTGATCGATCGCTCGTGAAAAGCATCAATGCCTTGCTCGCATCCGGTGTGTTGCTGTACGCAGAGCCGAAGTTCATTCCGCGGACCCAATACAATCCGAATGATCCCAGTACGGGATTGCAGAGCTTCCTATCCAAAATCAGCGCTTACGATGCCTGGGATATCCACAAGGGCGATACCAACACGGTTATCGGAATCACCGATACAGGCACCGATTTGGATCATCCGGACCTGCAGCCCAACATGAAACTGAATTACGCCGATCCGGTGGATGGAACCGATAACGATGGGGATGGATTCACCGACAATTACCGTGGTTGGGATCTTGGTGAAAACGACAACAACCCGGAAGTGAATGCCAGCGCTCACGGATCACATGTGACCGGATGTGCAGCTGCAGTGACCGATAACAACACCGGTGTGGCCTCTCCCGGATTCTACTGCAAGTTCCTCCCGATCAAGATTTCGGACAATACCGGCGCATTGACGCAAGCCTACGAAGGCATCGTGTATGCCGCCGACCATGGCTGTCAGATCATCAATTGCTCCTGGGGTAGTGTAGGCGGTGGAGGAACGTTCGGACAAAACATCGTCGACTACGCTACCTTCAACAAGAACAGCCTGGTGATTGCCGCCGCCGGTAACAACGGTGCGAATCAAGAGTTCTATCCTGCAGCTTATGCCAACGTGATTGCAGTGGCTTCAACGGGTAATAC
>JBJTJB010000346.1:0-1373 GCA_046095245.1 Bacteroidota bacterium
AAGGAGTACTGGAAAAAGAAGCTGCAGGAGGGAGGAGTACGAGTTATGTTTTGGCTACAATTGAGTGATATGGAAATCTCGACTGCATTGGGTTGTCGATTCGTAAAATCCACTCTTTTTGCTAGTGTGGCTTTAGTAGGCTAATCGGATTTTTGCTTCTGTTTGTAACCGTGAATTCCATGTCTGCATCAATTACAGAAAAGGCTTTACTGCCCGTAGTAATCGGTTAGCAGCGCGCCCTCCTTGGTCAGTCGATCGATGTTAGGAGTACGGTAACCCACAATGCCATGTCCGTATGCGCTAACATTGTTGATGCCGATATCATCGGCCATGATGACTAAGATGTTGGGTTTCTTTTGTTGAGCGAAGGTGTTGTTGATGCCAAGGGTGAGCAGGACTAGGGCAAGCGAAGGTTTGAATTTCAGGGTGATGGTGTGTTGGTTGATGTGAAGATAGCGTTTAGGGTTTTTCCGTTTTCAGTTTTTACGGCAGGGCTTTACTCCAGCACGAGCTTCACATTTTGGATATGGTCTCCGCTGATGATTTGCAGTACATAGAGCCCGTTAGGAAGTGCGCTCAGATCGAGTTCTTTTTTCCAGGATGAACTCAGTACACACTGTCCAAGTGCATTGATGAGTGCAATGCCAGTGGGCTGAATTTCGCCCGCTTGCAAGTAAAGCAAACCGTTTGTCGGGTTCGGATAAACGCTGACATCAGGTTTTGTTTCGCTGCTGCGTGAACAAGTGCTCACCTGAATACCCGACAAAGAACGCTGCAGGCTACTGCCGCAGTTGTTGTTCGCTTTGACGGCAACCGACTGATTGGCGGAAGCCGTGTTTGACCAGTTCATGACTATGGACTTGGTGCCCTGTCCCTGTGCTATTGTGCCGGCGAAAGTGCTTATCCATGCATAGGACTGGGTGCCACTTACCGTTTGAATGCTGTACGGTTGCGTTGACCCCGTACAAACCTGCGTTAAACCGCTGATGGTTCCGGGATTTCCGGGCGCCCCTTTCAATGTAGATGTGCGTAGGGGGCTACTGCCGCAGTTGTTCACGGATTGTACACTGACACTACTGCTGTTGAATTGGCCGAAACCGACATTGATGCTGGTTGAGCCCTGTCCGTTTTGAATGACCCCTCCGTTACCCATGGTCCACAAGTAGGAATCGACTCCGGCTACAGGACTGACGCCATAAGTCTGCACGCTTTCACACAAGCCGTTTTTCAATCCGGAGATGACTCCGGGTGTAATTGGAGTGCGTAGATATAGTGATTTGCTTCTAAGAGCACTGCTGCCACAACTGTTCCGTGAACGAACGCTGATCTGACCTCCGGAGTATCCTTGCAGGACCGTGGCCTGAACGAGGAAT
>JBJTJB010000347.1:0-16075 GCA_046095245.1 Bacteroidota bacterium
CCAAAGTACCATGTATTGTTCTGCATCTGAGCGCTGGCCGCATACGAAAGCAACAACAGACACAAAGACCAGAACCAAAACGGCGGAAGGTTTTCCGCTTTCGACGGTATAGCCCCTGATAGGTGATTTGCCATGGATGGATTAAAATGAAGCATACCGTAACTCTTGATCGGGAAGCCACTACTGCATTTACAGCCTGAAAAGGTAACAACTTTCCCGGGGGATGGTTTCGAAGGGTCCTTGGAATGGCTTAAAGCTGATTTATTCCGGAGGGGGTGAAGCCCGGCTTTGGATGGACTTTTGCAAAGGTCACAAGCGCGAGGAAAGTGTACTTTTTAAAACCCTTCCGGTGAGTTTTGGGGAGTTCCATGCTTCAGCTCGATCGTGAAATCAGCACGTTCAATATCAGTTCTTCTTGATTTTTCCCACGCCCGATGACTCTAGTTTCCTTACTGCAGGGTCTCCTGCGTAACGGATGCTCCCAACTCCTGAAAAATCGATGGAAAGTTCTTCCGTGGCATGTATGTTCGCATCTCCCACACCCGAGGCTGTTACTTCCAGTTTTTTTACAGGAAACGTCAACGCTTCGAGATCACCTACGCCTGAATAATTCAGTTTCGCGCTGCCGGCCTTCCCTTCCAGTTTTGTGTCACCGACACCGCTGAACGATAGCTGCAATTCATCGCATACCAGATTCAGATTTACGTCCCCAACACCGGAAATTTTGATTTTGATGTTGTCTTGTTCCAGTATGCCGTCCGTGCGAATGTCACCAACACCAAGGTGGCTGATCTCGTTCAGATCCGTTACAGTTACGAACACATTCACCTTTTGTTCTTTTCGACTCACACCCTTCTTTTTATTCTTCTCAGTGTCCAGGACCAGCTTCTCCCCTTCGTTGGAAATCTCTGTCCGTTTCTGCTGCTCTGCTGTCGCTTCTACAACAACCTCTCTTTGTTTTCCCTGTTTGATTGTCAGATCCATCACCCCTTTAAGCTCGATCTTATTAAAATCAGACACCACCCTTGTTTCACGTACCAGGTCCTTATCGATGGAAAATAGCTGCTGGCCTTTTTGAGGTCCTATGGGCTTGCCGGACACTAGCTGAGGTCTTTGTATTGGTCCGATGGGCTTGCCGGAAAATAGCGGGTCGTTGAACTGTCCGTTGTGATCACCGCTATCCGGAATACTCCCGATAAACCCTCTGGTCACAATGCCGGCGATGATTTTATCCGCATGAGCGTCTGCATCGTCATCCTCCTTTCGGGGATCTGTCAGTCCGTTGGCTTTGAGTTCCACGGGCGAGGATCCCGGGGAACCATCACTGTTGAGTTCTCCAGCTATTCGCGGTTGTGGTGACAAAACCTCGTATGGTCCGGGTTGTACTGTTTCCAACACGATGTGTCCTTTATCCGGTCCGGGCAGCGGAAGAGCTTCTTTCCTTTTTTCTGAGGACCCCATTTGTGTTCCGGATCCGGTAATCAAACTGTAAGCGAGAATGCCAATAGCACCCAGGCCTGCTAAACTTCCTCCAATCATGTTTCCTGTTTTTTTAGTTAAACCGATGTTCTTTCCGATCCATGAGTCGATACCGGCAACACTGGCTGCAGCAGCTGCGTTCACCCACTCCGTTACATGCTGTACCGGGGTCTCGACCGGCACATTGCGGGCAGCATCAAACAAGCGATCCAATTCCTGTTGTGTCATCCTTGTATTCGTTTGAATTCGTCCATTTCTTCTTTCAGGATCTCTGCCAGGTTCTGCCTGCCTCTGGCCAGACGCTGCTTGACCGCCGAGATCCCGGACTCCTGCAATTCGGCGATTTCTGCAATTGAAAACCCCGAGATCTCTAACAGGATCAATGCCTCCCGCTGTTGTTCAGGCAGTTTTTTCAGTGCGGCATACAACACGATATGATCTTCGTACCGGTCGGCACGTGTTGCGGGATCTTCCGCTTCGAATGCAGCTTGATGATCCCATAGCGGAAGGGTTCTCTTTTTACGGTTGGCATTGGCCAATACCCGGATGGCAATGCCGAATAGGAAATGCAGAAAGGATCTTCCGGGTTCATAGGCGAGCAACTTTTGGTAGGCCAGTACAATGGTGTCATGCATCAGATCCTGATATTCCATGTCGCCGTAAGCTCTGGCCTTGCAAAAACGCTCGAACCGTCCGTGTACCGGGGAGTACATGCTCATGAACCAAGCCTGGTCTTTACCCTTGTCTTCCATCTACGGACAGTAAATGTAACACTGGACCCCAAAAGTTACAGATGCCCCGAACTTTTCTTGGATGTGCGGAATTACCGCTTGTTTCTCGTGGATCCGCTCAAGGCCATTTGCAGGCCATGTTGTACAGGTCGAATCCTTCAGCCCAATAGTCTTTCACGATTTCCAGCAGTTCAAATCCCTGCTTCTCATAGAATCGGTAAGCGACCTGGGAAGTCCTGACAGTGATTTTTTGAATCCCTCCCAGGGAACGCAATTGGTCCATGCGGTGCTTCATCAACGTTGTTCCCAGCGACTTTCCCTGATGCGCGGGATGAATGATGTCCCAACTGAGGATACCTGTCGTCCGCTTGTCTGAGAAGTTGATGCCGCCACAGCCTGCAATTTTCCGGTCAAGCAGCAAAACATAAAACAGTTCCCTTTCTGTTTCCAGGTAGTTACTGAAGTCCTGTTCTTCTTGAACCGCGAAATAGTCCGGTGTATTCAAGCGGATCAGGTCGATGACCTCCTCTTTGTCTTTCGGCTCGTATACCCTGATGGTAATCACATGCGTTTTTTCCATCACTTGCTCAGCCTGGACACATCCATGGAATCCATTGCTTGGCAAGCGACCTGTGCAACTAATCACAACGTGCCACGACATTGATGTTCAGAACGAATTCGTCCAGAATGAACCAATCGGGCTCCGATCCGGGCTTGCCCTTCGAGCCGTATTCGATGCCGAACAGGGTGCGGTCCACCGTCACTACGGCGGATACCCGCTGTCCGTTGTCTGCAGGTGCAACGGTGATTTTGAAGGTCATTGGATGGTCCTTCTCTTTAATCCTCATGGTTCCGGTCACTTCGTACTCCTGTCCGTTCAACGGGGCGACTTTTGTAATGGTGAATGAAGCCGTAGGGTAGGTGTTTACTTCGAAAAAGTCGGAATCCGCGATGTGTTCCACGAAGTGCCGGTTTTCGGTGGAATCGCTGATGTCGGTCACGGTGATGGATTTCATGTCGGCTTCGAACGAACCGCCGATCAGTTTCCCGCCCTGGAATTCCAGGTTGGCTTTGCTTAGCTTGATCTTTCCGGTATGCGCACCCGAAAGGCTTTTGGCACTCCAAGCGATTTCGCTTTTGTTGACATCAACAGCCGGAATCACCACACGGAAGCGGTTATACACCATCCATCCTGTGGCCAGTCCAATGACGAGGACGGTTATCAGAAGAAGTTTGTTTTTCATGTGTTGTTTTTTGAATGGGTTTGTGTTGCCGTCGGATTGTTTTTTGCGGAGATGGTTTGCTTCAATTTTCACTCACCTTCTTCAGGTTGTCCTCTGGCACCCTGTCCACCAGATAGTAGTACGGGTCAATGCCCGCCTGCCAGGGTTTCACCTTGGTGATGAAGGTGTAGGTATTTTCTTTATCCCTTATCCTGAAGCGCTGCAATTCGAGGGGCTTTCCGTATTTCTTCCCCTCGGCGGGCTCGGATAGCAAGCCGACTTCAATCCAGTCGTCGAGTATGGCCGGGGTTTCGCGTCCTATGGAGTCGGCATACATCTTGGCGGCCTGCACCTTCACGGTGGTTTCGAATCCCCCGGCGACCTTGCGTGTAGAGGCTTCCAGCACGCGGTTGTCGAACAGGGTGATTTTCCTGAACAGATCGCGGATGAGGTAGCGGAGGCTGTCGGGCGTTTGGGCTTCGAAGCGGTTCACCAGTTCGTTGGCGTTGGGATAGGGAGGCTCGCGGTAAGCAAAACTGTCCACCAGGTTTTTCAAGGCGGCATTCACCCGCTCCTCACCAATCATGTCCTTGAGGTAGTACATGACCGCACTGGCTTTGTTGTAATGGATATAGCCCTGGTTCTCGACTTCCAGCAGGGGACATTCTTTTTCCGCTTCCGTGCCGCGTGCACCCATGTAGCTGTCCATCTCGTAGCGCAGGAATTTGTGCATCTGGTCTTTGCCGTACATTTTTTCCATCACCATCAATGCCGAGTACTGTGCCATGGATTCGCTCAACAGGGTAGAGCCCTGCATCTCGGGTCCCACTACCTGGTGTGCCCACCACTGGTGCCCCATTTCATGAGCGACTACATACGTGACCATATCGATATCCTCGGGATCCTCCAGGTTGGCAACGAATCCGATCGATTCCGAATACGGCATGGTGCCGGGAAAGGCCTGCGCAAAGCCTGCGTAGCGCGGAAACTCGATGATACGTGCCTGCTTGTGGCGGTAGGGACCGAAATGGGTGGAGAAGTAATCGATCGATTTCTCCATCGACATCAGCATCTTGTCCACGTTGTAGGCGTGACGCGCATCGTAATACACTTCGAGGCTGATTCCCTTGTGCATCTTCTTCTTCACCTGGTAACGGCCCGACATGAACGAATAGAAATTCATGGAGGGGTGATCGAGTTCGTACCGGAAATAATTCCGTCCGTTCTCCTTCCACTGCTTGCGCAAGGATCCCGGTGCGATGGCGATCTGGTCTCCTGCCGTACCGAATACGCTGCGCACGTGCACCCAGTCGGAGTTGTTGTTCAGGTACGTGTCCATCCGCTTTGCAGGCGCATCGCTGAGTTTCGGCATCCTGGCCCTCACCGGAAGACCGTACTCCTTACGGTCGTTCTTGTCGCTCATCTCGTAGCCGGGCTGATAGCCGATCAACGGAAGGATGTCGGAGTTGAAGAAGCTACCGTTATCGACAATGGATGTCACACTGACTTCGTTCTCGATCCCTTCGGCCTCATACTTCATCGTCATGACCATCTCTAAAGAATCTCCTGGGAGCAGTGGCCTGGCCAGCCTGTACATGGCGAAGTTGTGAATGGTATCCATCAGCAATTCCCTCGACCCCGGCACATTGATCTTGCTGTCGAAGGTTGATAGCGACGTGAAGTACAGGGTGTCGATTGCGGAATTGCCTTTGTTCTTCACCCACTGGGTGCAGGTGACTTCCAGTTTGCGGTTTTCGGGGTAGAGTTCGATGGTGTAATCGAGGGAGATGACCCTGGGCTGAAGACGCCCCTCGTACTTCTTGTACAGCTTTTCATACTCCACTGTCAGTTTTTCACCTTCGTCATTCGACATGAAGGTGTTCAGTACCTTGGTGTTGTAAAACAACCATCCTCCGCATACCAGCCAGGCGGCAACCAGGACTAGCAAAGTGGGCCGTAGGACGGGCAGTCTCCTCCGGGCGATCATCGAACGGATCTTGAAGCCTGCTTCGCGTCCGCGTACCCAGTACAGCAGGGCGATGCACAGCAGGACGGATCCGGCCAACAGCCAATACGATCGGAACGCCAGCTTGGCGAAGAGGAAAGGACCGAAGGCATTCATGTCGGAATAAGTCAGGGAGGGGGTGGAGCCGTAGATGACCAGGTTGCTGCTCACATCCAAAGCCGGCCACACGAAGGCATTCGTGATCAGCACGGCGATGAACAGGAAATAGCCGATATAACGGTGATTCACTACCGAATGGATGAACAGACTCAGGATGATGAGACTCAGAAAAGTGAGGCTATCAAAAAAAAGCAAGTTGACCGCATAGACCTCCAAACGCAAATCGGTGAATCCATTGAGCAGTTGTGTGATTACGCCGATGAGTCCACCGGAGATCAGCAGCACCAGCACCGCCAGGTACATCGCGCATGTCTTCGACAGCAGTGGCAGCCAGTCGGGGTAGGGAAGGGCGTCGTAAATGTCATGGACCTTCGATTCGCGTTCTTTCCATACAATGGCTCCCGAGTAGAACGTGATGACAGCCACGATGAACACATACAGCGAACCTTGTATCACATCCACGATGGTGTAGGTGACCGGAAAGGTGGTGAGTCCATAGCCTTGCGAGGTGGCAAAGGACATGCTGGCAATCAGGTTGATGGCCCCAAACACCATGATGACCACGAAGGCCACATTTTTCATGATGGAGATGCTCTCGATGCGGATCTGGCTGAGCAGCTGCCTGAAACTCCAAGACGAACTGAACTCCGGCTGAACGGTTTTAAGTGCGCCCCACATCCGTGCTGCCTCCTGCACCTCGACATTCGTTTTCTTTTTTCCGGCCTTGGCTTTCTCAGCGAAACTGAAGCGACGCCAGGTGAATGCGAAAACCAACAGACCGACGGCCACCCAGGCCGCACGATTCAACAGCATCAGTCCCCCGAAGCCCAGAGAAAGCGTATTGCGGTCGTCCACGGTCCAGTACTTGGTCGCCACCGAAAACGTACGCAGTCCGAAAGGATCCAGGATGGCGCCCCACACCTCGTTCTCCACATCACGGATCAGGCTTTGTGAAATACTATAACCGACCAGCAGGGCGATGCTGCCGATGAACGAAAGGATGGTGTTGCGTGTAAGTGCGGAGATGGCGAAGATGATGGCACCGGCGAAGAACAGGTTGGGGATCACGAACACGAGCAGTCCGTTCAAGTGAGCCGACCAGTACGTGGGACCCACACGTTCGGCGTCCATCCAGGGCATCATGCTTCCGACCAGCGAGCCGAAGGACACGCCCAGGAAGGGAATGATGCTGATCACCAGCGCACCAAAGAACCGGCCCGGCAGGAAATCCCTTTTCCGCAGTGGTGTGGCGAAGAGGATCTGGTTGGTTTTCTCGGTGAAGTCGCGCGCTGCGGCACTGTTGAAAAACGTGGTGATCATCAGCAGGCTCAGCAACGAAAAGAGTCCGTAGTAGTTTTGCACCACATAGGGCGCGTTCTTGAACACATTGCCCACACCGCCACCGATGATGATATCGTCGCTGCTGGTGGCACCGAAAACGAGCAGGGCATTGACCAGGAAGAAGATGTAGGCAATCGGCTGACGCAGCCAGTAGCGCAGTTCGAAGCGGAACAGATGCAGGAACATGGTGGCCTCCTCTATGCCTCTACGGCTTTGTTAAATCCTTTGATGTAGGTGAAGAACACATCCTCGAGGTCGGCCTCGGTGGATGCGAATCCCTCGGCGGGTTGTTGATCGCTTAACACATGCAACACCGGTTGTCCGGCCACCATGCGGGTGGAGATCACAGGCAACTGAGCCGACACCTCCTGCAGGCGGCTCTTCGGCACGGAGCTGCTCCAGATCCGGTTGCGCACTCCCGCCAGCGCGTCGGTTGGACTTCCGGCGAACAGCACACGGCCCCGGTCGATGATGGCCATTTGGCTGCACAGTTCCTTCACATCGTCCACGATGTGCGTACTGAGGATCACGATCACCTGCTCGCCGATTTCCGACAACAGGTTGTAAAAGCGGTTGCGTTCACCGGGATCGAGACCGGCGGTAGGTTCATCCACGATGATCAGCCGGGGATCACCGATTAATGCCTGAGCGATACCGAAGCGTTGCTTCATGCCACCTGAAAATCCCCCGAGGGCTTTCTTGCGCACATCCCAGAGGTTGACCCGTTTCAGCAGCTCTTCCACCAGGGCTTTGCGCTCGTTCCGGATCCCTTTCAGGATGGCGATGTGATCCAGCATATCGTATGCGCTGATTTTTGGATACACCCCGAACTCCTGGGGCAGGTAGCCCAATTGCTTGCGTACTTCCATGGGATGCTGCAACACATCCAGTTCACCCAGGCGGATGCTGCCGCTGTCGGCTTCCTGCAGAGTGGCGATGGTACGCATCAGAGTCGATTTCCCTGCACCGTTGGGCCCCAGCAGACCGAACATGCCGCGGGGAATGGTGAGGCTGACATCGTCCAGCGCCCTCACGCCGTTCGAGTAGATTTTGGAGAGGTTCCGGATGTGGAGTTCCATGTTTTCGGTAGTGTGTAGTAAGGGGGAGGAAACTATTTTTTAATCAGTTTAACAGCATGATTCATATCCGCACCGATATGCAGCAGATAGCAACCATCTGCAAGCCCGGCCAGATTGATGATGGTCTTACTGGAAACCAAATGACCTCTATTCATTGTCTTTCCCGACATATCTGTAATTGTATAGTCTGACCCTGCAAGACTTGGATCCGTGCTTAATTGTAGTTCGGCCTGGAACGGGTTGGGATAAATTCGTAGTTGTGCTACGCCGTTTTCATCAATTCCAGTTGCTCCGATTTGGATACCGTAGCTGACCGTATTGGAAAAAATACAGTCGGTAACAATCAGGTTCACTGTATAGAGCCCGTTCGAAGCATACGTGTGCGTTGGGTTTGGCAAAGTAGATGTGCTCCCATCGCCGAAATCCCAGAAATAATCCAACGGGGTAATCGAACCGGAGGTCGATGCATCAGTAAATGTCACGGTCGAGCCAATGACTGTAAAACTGAAATCAGCAAGCGGGTCATTGACATTCAAATTCCAATCACTTGGGCCATTAAACACGGTGTTGTCCGACATCTGTTGGTAATACTGCGCACGGGATGAGGCCAAGCCGGCATTGAAAGTGATTCCGGCGGATGGTTCTTTCCAGATGGAACTGTAGAGGGTGAGTGCGGCCACGTAACTGCCATCGAGATTCGGATGACTGTTGTCGCTGCTGTGCAATACCAACGAGGTATCGTTCAGGATGTTCTGCCAGGTTACACCAACCGGAGCGCACTGCATGTTCAGCAGATCGCTGATCTCCGTGTAGGCGCTTGTCAATGAATCCTGCATGTGGTTGAAATCAGCAAATACCGGACTGCAGTATGTGTTGGTGGGATCGCATTGCTGTCCGCCAAACCGCCTGCCCCATGTCATGTAGGTGATGATGCGGGAGCATGGATTGGACTGCTCAACCAGCACCTTTAAATCATTCATGGCCGGATACATGTCGTTGTATCGGTAAAAGTCTATTGATGGTATTTGACTTTGTTCCTGGATCACTACGTAGTCCCAGGTGCCTTGACTGATTTTCGCAAGAGAGGTGGGATCGTTGATGTGTCCGGACACGGTCATGCCACCGGGCATGTTTGAATCCACGATCATGGTTTTTCCCGCTGCAGTGGAAAGGCTTTGCACAAGTTGGGGCAGGTTATTGTAAGAGGTGTAACTGTTCCCTAAAAAAAGAACACGCAAGGTGTCCTGTGCAAAAGCAGACTGCATTGCCAGCATTGCAATGCACAGCATGGTGGATTTGATGTTCATCGTTCTTGGTTTTTGCTGTTTTTCATGCCTTACCGTAGTACAGTTTATTCATTCTTGCAATGGTTGACGTCACATCTAAATGCAAAGTCGCTTCATGCCATTTGAAAACTGTTCATTCAGACGGTAATGGATCACTGTTTGATTATCCGGATGTAACGATCGGTTTCAACACCTGTGTGGAGCAGATACATGCCGCTTGGAAGATCTTGTAATTCCAGACGGAAGTCGGATTCAAGTATCCTGTCGGAGATAACCGTCTTGCCGTAGCTGTCGATTACTGTAAAAGTCGAGCCCACACTGCGCTCATCCACTTTGATGTGGATTGCATCGTTGGTCGGATTGGGGTGAACCGAATAGGAAGGATCGTTTGAACCGTCGCCGATTCCAACCGTTCCACCATTGAACAGGGCTGTGATTTCCTGCTGGGTCAAAGCGCGGTTCCAAATGCCTATATCGTCCAGGATGCCGTTCCAGCGAGTCAAATAGGGATCCTGGAATGGAATCATCCCACTCGAATCCGGACACGCGCCAATGAAAAACTTCTTGCCGGCAACTACTGTTCCTGCAATCGGGGTGGTGATTCCTCCGGCATAGTTCCCGTTGATGTAAAGATCTAAACCGGATTGGCTGTTTGTAATGACCCAGTGTTGCCAGTTGCTGTTTGGAGATGGCGGTGTGCCATTCGCACCGAACGGAAGTGCTGTCAACCAGGTGTTACAACCTACAGCAACTTCATAGGTGTTTTCTGTAAAGAAGGATGTGAAAAAATTCGGATTATCCATTTGCATAAGCAATGACTGTTCGCATAACCCACCTCCATAACCGAAAACCTGCATGCCGGTCGGAACGGTATTGATGATGTTGGAATAGAACCAGATTGAAACGGTCCTGTAAGCAGTCGGAAAAGTGGATGCATTTCCCTGTAGATAATCCGTACTGCCATTGAAGGAGTAGGCGGCATTTGAATTCCCGAACCGGTCGGAGGCCAGGACCGCCCCGTTAACGGTGGCGTGGTTTCCGTTCCCGCTTGAATCATCGGCATTCCCTGTAAATGGATACCACCCGATGAGCCCGTTTGCAGGCACGTAAGCTGGTAGATTTTGGGCAAAGCCGGTAGCATTCAATGCAGTCAGAAAGAAGGCTAGCAACGACAAAATAGGGTTTCTTTTCATGGGGGAGCTATTTATGATGTTTTAATGGGGATCACGCATGATGAAGCAGGATGGTTTACCTTGGGATTTTTTTTTTTCGCTATCGGGGTCAGAAGGTGTGATCCCAGTCTCATTTATGTATACCGTCGGACTATTTGCTGTTTTTTAATTGCAACTTTTTTATCGAAACGATTTCTCCAATTGGTAAAGGTAAAGCATGGTGTGGTTCAAAAGAATTTCCCCGACAACGACCCTAGTGGGTTGTTTCATTTTGAAAAATACATGTACTGGACAATGATTTGTTTTCTTAACCTTGCAAGGAAGCTGTTTATCATTCAATTTTAGCAGAGGGCATTTCCAGGGTTGATCACCTTCTTATCTAGTTAGTATGCCGTTGCTCCATTTCACCGCCGATGAGCCCACCTCGGGATTGTACTCGTCGAAGAGCTGCTGGATCTTTCCGGCCGCAAATTTGTCATAAGCCTGCTGCATGGTTCCGGAGCGGGCAAAGTAATGGTCCGTGGAAGGATAGGTCATCAGGGTGGCGTTGCCGGGATGGAAGTGGTTCACTGTATTGATGATCTGTTCGTGGTCGGCCTTCGAGAAGGCTTCGAAATCGGACTCGCCGAATTGAACCAATACGTTCGCCGTAGTATTTTTCCAGTTTTCCAGATGAGGATAATCCTGGATCTGCCTCCAGTACTCCGCATTCCTGCTGTAGATCTTTCCCTTCCCATCGTAGCTCCAAACCGTTCTCAACACGCTGTCGGCGCCGGGATCTTTGGCCAGATCCTCCAGTTTTTCCTTCTTCACATAGTACCGGTAGTTCAACTCGTATTGTCCGGTGACGGACTGCTCCACTTCGATCGGATTCATGCCTGCCAGCGCGTTTTGCACCCTGTACATCCCCAGCAGGTATTCGAACCAGGATTTAGCAGTTGTACCATATACCACCACCCCGGCGACCTGATGCCTTGCGGTGATGGCCGGTGCGATGATGCCACCCATGGAATGCCCGTATAGGATGATGCGGGTGGTATCGACATACGGAAGGGATTTCAATTTCTTCAGCCCCACTTCGAAATTCTCGATTTCGTCCATCAGGTCGCAGGACTCGCAGGCCGGGGTATTCCTGCTGTCGCCCAGTCCGCTTTTTTCAATCCGTAACGTTACATACCCTGCATCCACGTAGGCATCGATGATCCGTTTGTAGGGGTGATCGCTGGTCAATCCGTCAATCGTATTGCAGGTGTAGCCCGGAATGAAAAGCATGGCGGGCATTTTCTCCTGCTTGAATGGTGTGTTGATGATCACCCGCAGTTGTCCGCCTTTGTAATCCGCCTGGTCGTAAAGGACCTCGGCATTGTCGTCGGTTTCAAACGGTCTTGCCACCGCTTTGGCTTTGAGGGTGATCCGCTTTTTGTCGCGCAGTACTGTCAATTGAAGCTCCTGACCGGGCGAGTAGTTCAAAAAACCGGCAATGAATTCATCTGTGGAACGGAACGTTGTCTCTCCGATTTTCAGGATCACATCGTTTTCCTTCAGTTTCAACGCTACGGCAGTGCCCGTGGTCACCTTCAGGACCTTGCAGCCGGAAACGTCCTTTTCGGAGACATATTCCAAACGCGCTCCCAGCTGAACCTTACGGGGAAGTTGAGCAGTGGCGCCCAGGGCGAACAGTATTCCGAACAGGAGAAAGAAGTACCGCATCGAACAGTTTTTGACAGCAAATAAACTCCCTGAAAAGGAATCCGTCTTGTCAAAAATTGCTTTTTTGAAGCGTGGCGGGGCCCATTCCGAAGGCCTGCTTGAACGCTTTAGAAAACGCAGCAGCATCGGCGAATCCGAAATGCAACGCGGCATGCGATACAGGCATCCCTTTGAGCAATTCGAGCCGGGCATGTTCCAGCCTGAGCTGTTTCTGGTACTGATAGGGGGAAATCCCAAAGGTGCTTTTGAAGAGGCGGATGAAGTGGTACTTGGAAATCCCGCTTTTCAAGGAAAGCCGGTCTAAGGAGATGTTTTCCGACACATGCTCATCGATGTGGCATTTGGCGCTGAGAATGGATCTGAAGACCTCTGCATTGGTAAGCTTCTTCTTGAACCTCATTTTCCGGAAATGATCGAACACGAAGCGCTGATCGGCGATGATGGACTCGGCCAGGGTGTAGAACAGTTCGCTCTGTTGAAGGTCGTTGGTGAAGCTTCCGGATTTGATTTTACCGTTGATCCCGTTCAAGGTGAAGCCCAGCCGGGTGTTCTTCGCTTTATACGTGTTCACCAGCAACTGGTCGGAGAGCAGGAACTCCTTCAGTTCAGTTCCGTTCAGGTCGTGGTACTCGGCTACTTCTGCGATGATTTGAGCCGAAATGTCAATGCACAAGCCCTGCACGGGTTCCTGGTGGTTGATCTGAACGATGGTGTTGGTGAAATCGTTCCCGATGATGTATTCCCCTTCCCTGACGGTGTATTTCCTGTTGTTGGCGTGGTAGATCTCCGTGCCGGAGGCCACGTACTTGATGCCGAGTCCGGTAAAGGGCGTTTCCGCCTCCATCTTCAGGATTTCAGAAAATCGGATGGCGTTTTTGTCAACGTCCCGGTAGATGGTTCGGTTCATTTATTCCCTAAGGGATTCCGTTGATTTCAAATTTAGAGCAATTCCAGTGCTTCACAAATTTTGTCATGCACCGAACTGGCTTTTTTAAATTAATCACCCTCTGTCGATTTTCTTCAATTCATGATGAAGGCCGTGTCCCGTTGAAGCATCGGTCAAGCCAGCACATTCAGCCGGTTCAACCAGTCCTGGATTTCGAACCAGTTAATTGTAGAGTACTCGTATAGGTCGTTCTGTTCATCAACCCTGCAGTCGGCCGACAAGGTGATCATGGTTTTTCCGGATTGATAACGTCGATTAGGCAGTGGGTCAAATATACACTTGCACCCGCACCGAATCATCTTTTTCAATGGATTCCCTTTTTCTGATTTCGGCTTTAATGGGAAGCAGGTAGGTCTGGTGTTTGGTATCAAACCAGATGGCGGTTTGCCATTGGCTTTTCCCGATTTTCGCCTCGGCTTTGATGCGGCCCCAACCTTCCTCCTGCCATTTCAGGTGTTGTCTTATTTCGGCCGACATGGCGGTAGGAAGGGAAACAAAATACCACCCACCCGTTTCAGCGTGTTGCCACACCCTGGCCGAAAATGCGTAGCGGATCTTGCCCTCCATAGTTGTTGATTCAAAGCCGGTGAAACAGGATCGAGGTATGACCGATTTACTGACTAATTTAGCATACTTTGAATACATCGCAAAAACTCCCGGAGAGCGATGGGTTGACAGGTGATGCTGTCACAACTCCACCAGTAGTTTTCATACACCACGCAATAGGCATGCTCGATCATAAAACCGCAATCCTGACCGGCGATGTCTGCCTTCAGGAGTTACCGATGCGCTAAAATACCGGTCCGGTGCTGAAGTCGTACAGAACCATGTTGTTCTTTAGAGGTACCGGCGACTTACTCCAGGTTTCTATAGTGTTCCTGTGGCGGATCACGATGTAATAACTCCTCCCGAAAAAGCCGGATGGATACACGAGTTGCACCGAGCCGTCGGTGTACAAAACAGTGGGGATACTGGAAAGTATTGAGTAAGGTGGAAGCGTATCAGCCAAAGCGATGGTGATGGAATCGCTTACATGTGGGCGATTGACGGGATCCAGTACCGATGCCATCTGTCCTCCGCCGAGATAAAATCCTTCGATGAAGAGCTTTACCGTGAGTCCGGGGTCGCTGCTCAGATCGATAATCCTGGGTTCGGACAGTGACCATTTTCCCTCAGAGGTTTTGGTACGGATGTAAAGCCTGTTCGCACCTGGTAGCAGGCCGACCGTAGGAATGGTGTAGGAAGCATGGAGTGAATCAGTCGACACAGGCACCGCCAATGCATTACCCGCCCCTACGCCAGGGTCTGTGTTGAAGAAATACTCTGCTGCCGTGATCACCGGCGAAACCGTAAACGAGCGCCCTTCACTCAAAGACCATACACCCGCTGAATTCCTGGTCCGCACGTACAGCAGATGAACGCCTGAGGTAAGTGTTATCGTAGGCAGGCTGAAACTCCAGTTGACTGAATCGGCGACTGAACCCGGCGATATGGACGTGCCATTCCCCACGCCCGGATCCGAATCGACAAAGTATTCCGCTGCGACGATCACCGGCGAAACCGTAAACGTCCGCCCTTCGCTCAAAGACCATACACCGACAGCATTGCAGGTGCGTATATAAACTATGTGAAAGCCATGTGCGAGACCAGCCGTTGGAACAGCTACGCTTTGGAAGACATTGTAAGCCGGGCTGACTACCTGAATCGGATTGCCGTTGTTTACACCCGGGTCGATGTCAATGAAATACTCTGCACGCCGGATTTCCTGCGCGAAAACCGGCAGAAAACAAGTGCAGCATAGCCACAAAAGCAGGGCAAGACGCATTATTGAAAAATCAGAACTTTACGGTACTGATCACATTCACATTGATGGGAGTACCAGCCGGCACAGTGGTAGCACCTTGCAGGTTCATAGCCCGTATTACCGGAATAGTAGAAGGCTCACCGCTCATGGAGAATGTAAACGTGCCTCCATAAACCCCGATGTCCTTGCCATCGGTACCGTAGTTTTTACCGGGCGAAGAAGCGCTCAGCCGATAGTTATCCGAATAGCTGAATGCAGGCGTGGCAGCGGGTGGATTGGTAGTGAACAGCGGATTCACCCCAGTCAGATTAGACTGGTTAGTGGAAAAGCCGAATGCATTGTTGGTATTATTAAAGCTCAGGCAATTGGTTGAAGTAGTAGCGGAATTGCTGCCCGTAAAGGCGGGTCGTACCGCGTAGAAAATGCAGTTAGTTGCAGTTAGCCCGCTGGCATTATGGCAGAAATTAATTCCTGTAGAAGAAGCCTGAAACTGACAATTTGTAAAAGTGCCGCTTATTGTCATATTCGAGACCGTACCGCCCACCAAACAATTGGTGGCGCCGAAGAAAGTATTTGGAGCAAAGATACAATTGGTTGCCGTAAGCGTAAGCGTAAGGCCTGATGATGAGCTTGTAAATAATTCTTGCCCGGTAAAGATGCAGCCCCTTAAAGTAATTCCGGATACTGAGGTAGTGATATTAAACTGAAACATTCTCGCGCTTCCGGTCCAACGGCAATTGATGTATTCCAGATCATAGTTCCCCGAAAGTGCGGTAGATGCAACACCTGTAAAGGTGATCCCAATGAATTTAGAGCCTTGACAACCAGACCCCGGCTCAATCCAAGAAACTGAGCTGACTGTTGGCGTTTGCTTATCCGGATTATGGCCCGTACCAATGAACACCAATCGTTTGTTTAGACCCGCCCCGACGTAATTACCTCCTGAAAGATAAATCGTGTCGCCGTTTGCCGAGGCAGTTATAGCGGTAGATAAAGAAGTGAATTGCCCTGGACTGGGGCTGTTGGGGTTTACTGTCCGTACCGCGGCGCTCAGTTTGAAACTAACAAGCAGCAGGAAGATCCAGTTAAGATATTTCGTTTTCATGATGGATTATTTTTGTTTGACTTAAGTATCAAACTGTAATGTATGAAAATTTTTCAATACGATCAGTTCTCTAT
>JBJTJB010000348.1:0-1287 GCA_046095245.1 Bacteroidota bacterium
GTTTTACTGCATTAACCTGAAAAGCCACTTCGGCAAGGCGGATTACATCGAATGGGGTATCGGCAAATCGTTTTAAGCGGGTCAGCCAGGATTTTTGTCCTGATGCTGTGGTTGCTCATGCCAGGATGCCAGGATGCAGGCGAATGCCTGGAAAGCACGGGGGCATTCTCTACCGAAACACGCTCGCTAGAACCCTTCAATCGTATTGACCTCAGCGATGACATCGACCTCATCATTCATCCCGCAAGCCAGGTTCATGAAGTGCGGATTAGCGGTGGAGGAAGTTTATTGAGCGATATCGAGACACGCGTAAGCGCCGGCACCCTGTACCTGAGAAACAACACCCGATGCAACTGGGTCCGCTCGTTCAAAAACACATTCACTGCGGATGTGTATTGCGATTCGGTGACTGCGCTTTGGATAGAGGATGCCGTAGGCCGAGTACGGATGACTGACACCCTATCGGTATCCCGTTTCAGCCTTGACAGCTACAGCAGCATGGGCGATTATGATCTGTTGATCAACTGCTCCGATGCCGCGACACTTGCCATACACAACGGCCCTTCCAACCTCAAGGCATCCGGAACCTGCCAAAATCAATACAACTACCAGACGGGTTATGGAAAAATCGATTGCTCGGCTCTTAACAGCGAATATGTATTTCTGACCAACAACGGAAGCAACGACAGCTATGTAAGTGTCCGTAAGCTGTTGGAAGCGAAAATCGGACATACCGGCAATGTCTATTACGCAGGTGAGCCCGATAGTGTAATTTCGGTAATCCGTGGCCGTGGTCGTCTAATCCCCTATTAATCGTGTTTGTACTCCAGGATATCACTTTCGAATTCGGCGCCCGTGTGCTTTACAGCGAACTTAGCTGGCACATACGCCCAAAAGACAAAACCGGACTGATCGGTGCGAACGGAACCGGAAAATCCACGCTCCTGCGCATCATCAGCGGTGATTACAGTCCCAGTGCAGGTGAGATTTCGCGCCGCAACGGGCTTGTGATCGGGTTCCTCAACCAGGATTTGCTCAGCTACCTGTCCGAGAGCAGCATTTTGGAAGTGGCCATGGAAGCCTTTGAGCGGGCCAACGTGGTACACCACCAGATTGCAGAAGTGGTGCAACAACTCGAACACGATCAAAGCGAAAGTGTGCTGGAACGGCTGCACCGGCTTCAGACCGAGTACGAGGCCTTGGATGGGTACCAATTGCAATCCAAAGCGGAGGCCATATTGGAGGGTCTTGGATTCTCCACCGAAGACCTGAATCGGCCATTGAGCC
>JBJTJB010000349.1:0-2101 GCA_046095245.1 Bacteroidota bacterium
GTTTTACTGCATGAGGTGAAATCACTCCTCCGATTCCAACACCTCAGAACCTTAAGCACTGTGTGATTCACCGAGTTGTTTCAGTTCTTAAACGCAGAAATAAATCTGACAGAGGCGGTTGAGAAGATCAAACAGCACACCCGAAACTACGCCAAGCGACAGCTGACCTGGTTCAGAAACCAGGGGGATTACCGGTTCATGTCACCTGAGGCGATTTTGCGTAGCGCAGTTTCAGGCATTTGACACTTTACTGACTTCGGATGTCAAGTGGGCTGAAACGTAGTGTGTATATTTGAACATCAGCCTGATTCATGAAAAAAACCATACTTCCACTTCTGCTGTCCCTAACACTCACCTCGGTTTTTGGAGGGGACATCCACTCTCATCACGATGTTGCTGAGAAACGCTTTATGGCCGACAGTAAGCGTCTGCCCGACCAGATCTATCAAGCCAGCCTGAGGGAGTCATCCCCTTGGCAACAGTTTCTGAACCAACACGGAGATTGGTGGGTTCAGTTCAACGAGGGAACGGGGCGTCCGCACCGGGCATTTGGAGAGCCAATCGAACTTGGCATCAATGGTTCGCCTGCAGCTATGGCCAATTATTTTGTCATGAATCACCTTCCCGGGTTTGTTCAGGCCAACATGGAACTCGAGTTCATATCTGCACCCGAAACAAAAAAGTACATCAACGTCAATTTCAAACAACGTCATCTCGGCAAAGAGATCCTATGGAGCCGCATCACCGTGCGTTTGTCCAAGCCGGACTACAAAGTGGTTATGTTCGGTGTCGATGTATTTGACAACATACAGGTCCAGCTCACCCCTACACTGACCCCTCAGCAGGCCAATGCTGCTGCGATTGCTGATTTAACGCTTCCCGTATCCTCCATACAAGCCAACCCTGAACTGAAGATTCTGCCAATTCCGGGCTATCGCAGCTACGACTACCGCTTGGTATATGAGCTTGAAGCTCGAACACTTCCGCAAGAAGGGCAATCGTCTGCCTACTACACGCTGGTGGATGCACACTCCGGCGAAGTACTGTACCGTAAAAACCGCATCGTCAATTTCGCCAGTTCCGACATTGTTGTAGGTGCCACGGTTTACCCTACGCATCCATACAATCCCACCGCGATTGTAAACCTACCATACCTGCAAGTTACAGTGGGTGGTATTGATTACAACACAGACAACAATGGGTTCCTGAATTTCCCGAACACCTCCCCGTACAATGCGACTTTCACACTCCGTGGCCCCTGGGCGCAGGTATATACAGGAGCAAACGGCACTACACTGCAATCCTTCAGCGCCACAATGAACCCGGGGCAGAACAGTGTCAATTTCGACAGTTACAGCACAGATCGCCACCTGACAGCTTACTACCACACCAATGTTGTGCATGATTTCATGAAAGCGAAACTTGGTCCGGGTTTCACCGGCCTTGATTTTCCAATCAACGTCAAGGTAGAACGAACAGACGGAACGTGTAACGCCTTTTACGACGGCGGATTGAATTTTTATACCACCGCCGGCGGGTGCTACGCCCTGAGCATGGTTGCAGATGTGATTTACCATGAGTATGGTCACGGTATCACAAACGTGTACTGGTCATTCAACGGATTGAATTTTGACAATGGTGCCATGGGGGAAGGCTACTCTGATATCTGGGGAATTTCCATCACCGGAGATCCTGTACTCGGAATCGGATTCAGTGATACCGATCCCACGTCTTATGTACGCAACTACGACTTCAACAATGGGGTAAACCGCAAAGTGTATCCTCAAAACATCGTTGGTCAGGTGCACTCGGATGGGGAAATCATTGCGGGCGCCTGGTGGTCGACCGGTTTGTTGCTTGGTTCCCTGAGCACCATGTCCGATTTGTTTGCCGAAACGCATGCAGGCCTTGCCAACGGACCGGATGGTGCAGAAGGCCAGGTTTACACAGATATCCTGATCGATGCTCTATTGGCTGACGATAATGATGCCAATCTAAGCAACGGGACTCCGAATGCTGCTGCGATTTCGCAAGGATTTGCACAACACGGTATCAGCCTGCTCTCCAATGCATCCCTGAACCACACGCCTGTCACCACCTC
>JBJTJB010000350.1:0-1216 GCA_046095245.1 Bacteroidota bacterium
AGTTAACTTTTTGTACGACATTCCTGATCAGTAGTTTTCCAAACGAGTCGTAAACACTTAAGGTGAAAGCTGATAGACTCATATCTGTCATTTTGATGGTTACCTTATCCGACGCAGGATTTGGGAATAATATGATTTCCGTAGAACTTGACTCAATGTTTGCTGATATCCTATTCAAATGAGCCGAACATTTGTTAGAGGTTGAGCTGGCATCACTTGCTACTGAGGTTTTCTGGTTTCCATTGAAGGATTTCAGTGTCCAGGTCAGTTTTTGTCCATCAAACGGAATCTCGAATACTCCGCTTCCGGGAGGGAACAACACGGGTGGTGTACCCACATACGATCCCAGTGCACTGAAGAAATTGTCAGGCCCCAATGGAATATACACGGGCGTATTGTTTGGATTTACCCACTGAAAGCGCGCCCGGTAAATGAACCCTGATGGATCGTTGGCAATGGTGTCAACGCATTGGAGTGACACATCCACTTTTTTCGCTCCTTGCCCTTTGGGGTTGACATACAACGGGCCGCCCACGTAAGAAATGGAGTAGTTTCCGGGAACAGCTAGCACCAGATTGGCCGGTGTGATGGTATATACGCCTGCTTGAGTGCAGCAGTTGGTCGGACTCAGTGAGTAAGTCGGTCCGGAAACAATCGTATTCTGACCTCCCGGAATAAATCCGGTGATGGTAGACGTGAATGCAGGCAAGGGGTCATTCCTGAAAATGAACTTCAGGTCTGCAGCAACAGTCAATACGGCAGGTTGAACGATCAAGCTGCCATTTACAGGCTGGAGTATATAATCGCTGGGCTGAATCAGACTGATTCCTCCAGGTATAAGGGTATATGTTCCCGCCGCGTAAATGGGTTGAACGCTGGCTCCGGAACTGTTTAGGACTGTAGTCGATGGGGTTCCGGTTGAAATGCCCTGTAAGTTGTCCTGATACTGTAGTCCCTGCACAGTGGTGTTGAATGTGGTTTGACCTCCGTAGGTTGATTGAATCGAATCCGCTTTCAGAAGCAGTGGTCGCTGCAGGATAGTCAGGGTGCCAAGACCATATGTTACATCGTAGTTATTCGATAGAAATGCCGCAGGAGCAATTGCATGGGTGCCAGCAAATGTACCGGTTATTAATCCAAGGCTTTTAAATTCAGTTAGTGTATCAGTAAGTGGAGCGTATACATCTGTTGAGTCAATGATTACAGCGACATTGAC
>JBJTJB010000351.1:0-1989 GCA_046095245.1 Bacteroidota bacterium
CCTAAAAAGGTCAAACCTGCCCTCAAAATCGATGTTTCCTCCTTTGGATGGGTCCCTAAATCGGTCGGTGAATACAATACATGTTGGAAGAACGATCCGATTACCCAGGGGAATACTGGGACTTGCTGGTCTTTTTCTACCACTTCCTTTTTTGAGACTGAAGTGTATCGCCTTACGAAACAGACCATCAAAATCTCACCGATGTATACCGCCTATTGGGAGTACATTGAGAAAGCGAGGGGATTTGTTTCTAGCCGTGGAACCAGCAATTTTGACGAGGGTTCCGAAGGAAATGCGGTAGTGCGCATTTACAGGAAATACGGTGCTGTTCCACTTGAAAGCTATACAGGAATGCTGCCCGGACAAACACACCACAACCACGAGACCATGGCCGCCGAAATGCGGGCCTATCTCGCCTCGGTAAAATCCAGCAATGCATGGGATGAGCAGGGCGTATTGTCAACCATTCGCTCCATCCTTGACCATTACTTGTGTGCTCCACCGAGCGCAGTTCTGGTCAATGGGAAAAATATATCTCCCCAGCAATACCTCGATCAAGTGCTGAAGCTGCGAATGGACGATTATGTGGATGTGACCTCAATTATGGCTAAGCCCTACTGGACTCAGGTTGAATATGAAGTGCCTGATAACTGGTGGCACGACAGTTCATACTACAATGTGCCGCTTGACGAGTATATGGCGCTCGTGAAGAAGTCCATACGCAAGGGCTATACCCTGATGATTGGCGGTGACGTATCGGAAACCGGCTTTGATGCATGGAGTCAGGTGGCTGTCGTCCCCAGCTACGACATTCCATCTGCCTATATCGATGAAAATGCACGTATGATGCGCTTTGCCAACGGCAGTACCACCGATGACCATGGAATGCACCTTGTGGGGTATTTGGAAAAGGACGGTAAGGATTGGTATTTGGTGAAAGATTCAGGCGCGGGCTCTCGTAACTGTGGCAAGGAGAGTGAAAACTTCGGCTTTTACTTTATGCACGAGGATTATGTCAAGCTTAAGATGATGGGGATCCTGGTTCACAAGGATGTTGCTGCCGAACTGCTCAAACGGTTCAAAGGCTGATCTTGGTTTGGAGGCATGTAGGGTTGCTGTTTAACTTTTCGGGGTGTTCGTTGTTTAACAAACACGAATATGCGTCACGCACTCCGAGAATTCCTGTATCCCCTTATCCGACGACTCATGCCTTCGTTTCGACTCAATCCTCCTGACAATCTGCCTGTCGCACCTCCGGTTTCTGTTTATGAGCTACCTGTCCTGTCAATGGATGGCAGTACCACTACGCTCGCCCCGTACAGAGGACGTAAAATTCTTGTTGTGAATACCGCTTCCGAATGTGGCTTTACGCCCCAGTATGCTGAATTGCAATCCCTGTACGAATCCCATTCGGACAACATCGTAGTTCTGGCCTTTCCATGCAATCAGTTCGGGGCTCAGGAGCCTGGGAACAATCAATCCGTGTTGTCCTTTTGCGAATCAAGGTTCGGGGTCAGTTTTCCGGTCTATGCCAAATGCGATGTAACCGGTGAACATGCTGCTCCACTCTTCGCCTGGCTGAGTGATCCGCAGCAGAATGGCTGGAACAGTCAGGAGCCCACCTGGAATTTCTGCAAATACCTGATAGATGAGGAGGGTCGGCTCATTTCTGCCCTTGGCTCATCGGTATCTCCACTCGACCCCTGCATTACCGAATAACACATGTCAGAAGTCATTTCCGTTCGTTCTCTCCGGAAAACCTTCGGTTCATTCGTTGCCGTCGACGATGTTTCGTTTTCGGTTCAGGCCGGTGAGGTGTATGGTTTTTTAGGGCCGAATGGTTCCGGAAAGAGTACGACCATCCGGATGATCCTGTCCCTTATCCGGCCAGACAGCGGTACTGTGAGATTGTTCGGTCAGAATCCAGCGAGCGACTACCGTTCGGTCATGTCCCGTATAGGCTGTATTGTTGAGAAGCCTGACTTTTAC
>JBJTJB010000352.1:0-5305 GCA_046095245.1 Bacteroidota bacterium
ATGTTGAACGGCGTCACAGAGCTCATCATGATGAAGTCGGATGTACTCAGCGGTTTCGATACCTTGAAGGTGTGTACCGCTTATCGTTATCGCGGGCAGGAAATCACGCACGTTCCTTACGATGTTGTCAATGAACACATCGAGCCCGTCTATACTGAACTGACCGGTTGGTCTGAGGATCTGACGGGCGTGACCGATGTGGCAGCATTACCCGATGGACTCAACCGCTACATTGATTTCATTGAACGCGAAACGGGACTGCCAATCACCATTGTTTCTGTCGGACCCGATCGCATGCAAACCCTGCTTCGCACGGTGCTTGCCTGATGCATCTGCATGAATCCCTGAACCGTTTGTCATGCGCTTGACGCTGCTGTTGATTTTCCTGTTGACCTGTGATCAACTCTTTGCTCAAGGCAGTCGGCAGGTGGAAATAGTCCAGGCCGGTAGTTTGGAGGGTGATCGCATCGCCGGGCGTGAAGTACGTCGCCTTGTGGGTGGTGTGGTGTTTCGGCAAGAGGAGACTTACCTGTACTGCGACAGTGCCTTGTTTTTTGAAGACGAAAATGTGATTGATGCCTATGGTTCGGTAAAAATCACCGGTCCCAGGGCGCGTGTTTTCGGCGACTACCTGCATTACGATGGAAACTCCCGCCTGGCCGACATTACCGGCCGCCGTGTGCGCCTCGAAGATGGTCGGATGGAATTGTTTACGACATCCATGCAGTATGACATGGCCAGAGACATCGGTTCGTATACCCAGGGAGGGAGAATGGTGGACGGCGAAGGTGTGCTGACCAGCCGCAGGGCTTATTATTTTGCAGCAGAACAAGCCGTTTACTTCCGCCAGGATGTGGTGCTTGAACACCCCCGTTTCCGATTACTGGCCGATACGCTTCGTTACCATGCGCCCAGCGCCACCTGTCGCTTCCTGGGTCCGACCCGTATTGCCGGGATTCCGGACGGACAGTTGATTGAATGCACAACGGGCTGGTATGATACAAAGACCGAGAAAGCCTGGTTTGGCGTCGGCTCCTCTTTAAAACAAGAGGGTCGCTTGTTGATGGGGGATAGTATTTTGTATGACAGGAACAAGGCAGTCGGTCAGGCCTGGTACAATGTCAGTATCAGCGATTCTGCCGAGTCCATCCGCATCAGTGGAGACCGGGCCAAAACGGACGATCGAAGTGGGATCTCGTGGGTAACGGGAAACAGTTTGATGGCGAAGGACATCGACGGAGATTCACTGTTCATGCATGCCGATACCTTGTGGGCATACAGCGATAGCTCAGCCCAATCAAAACGGTATCGGGCCTATCGGGATGTCCGCCTGTTCAAAACCGATTTGCAAGGCCGATGCGATTCACTGGAGTATGCTTCGTTGGACTCGTCCATCCGGTTCTTCGGGCGCCCGGTGTTGGGGTCCGAAAACAACCAGCTGAGTGCCGATACCATGATTCTCGAATTGAAGGGCGATACCCTGCACAGCCTTCTCCTGGTCAGTTCATCCTTCATCTCCACCAAGGAAGATGAGCGCAGGTTCAGTCAGGTGAAAGGGAAAACCATGGATGCCCGCTTTGTAAACAACCGGGTGAGTACGGTGTATGTAAGGGGAAATGGCGAAACGGTCTATTACCTCCGAAACCGAAAGAAGCAATTGAGCGGAGTGAACGCTGCTGTTTGCTCCGATATGCGCATCCGTTTTGAGGGGAATAAGGTTTCGCGGGTCACATTGCTGACCAAACCCGAGGCTACATTAACGCCGGTAAAAGATGCGGATCCGGAGCAGTTACGGCTACCGGGATTCAATTGGAGGGGGAGCGAGCGACCGACTGATCGCGCTGCGTTGTTCCTACCTTGATTATTTACCCCCGAAAACCTGTTGCAATATACCGTTGATGCGGGCTGCCGGATCCTTCCGGATTTTCACCTCTTCCTCAGCCACCAACATGAATAACCCCTCTACCGCCCGTTGTGTAACAAAATCATTCAGGTCGGGGTTCACCTTTTTCACCATGGGTATTTTGTTGTAGCGCTTAAACAAGGGCATCCAGTAGCGGGTGATTTCCACTTTTTCCAGCGAACTCTTCACAATCGGTAGAAAAACAGCTTTCAATTGGCTGCTGGTCGATTTTTTCAGGTAATCGGTTGCAGCATCATCTTTCCCTTTCAAAATGCCGACTCCGTCGCTGATGCTCATCTTAAGAATCGCATCCAGGAAAATAGGCGCTGCTTTGGTGGCTGCATCTTCGGCGGCTCGGTTGAGTTGTAGTTCGAATTCGTTAACCTGTTTCTTCATGCCCAAATCGATCAGGCTCTTCCGCATGTCCCTGGCGTCTTGTGGGAAGGGAATCCGGATTTTCGGATTCTTGTTGAATCCATCCGTTTTTGAAGCCCGGCTGCTTGCATTTTCCGAGCCTACTTTCAGTGCTTCCTTTAGCCCTTTCGTAATATCGGCATCGCTCAGGTTGGTTGTGCCGTTCAGCGTTGATTGAATGACTCCGGGCAGGTTCAAATCCTGTGCGTTCGTGTAACGGGCATCGAATAGGATGCAGCATATCAGGGTAACAACAAGTTTTCGCATGGTGGGCAGCTGTCAAAAATAAAGCCAAAAACCTGGCAAGCCGCTCCCTGCCTGATTGCATACCTTCGTTCCTTCAAACGAAACACCGAGGCATGCAGGCTGAATTAATCACCATTGGAGATGAGCTTTTGATTGGACAGGTGGTCGACACCAATTCTGCTTGGATGGGGCGCGTCCTGAATCTGGCCGGAATTCATGTAACTCAGATCACCTCGGTATCCGACTGTCAGGAACATATTCTGGAAGCCCTTCGGTTGGCTTCGGGCAGAGCAGGTCTTGTGTTGATTACCGGTGGCCTTGGACCCACAAAGGATGATATTACCAAGAAGACCTTAAGTCATTATTTCGGGGTGCACTTGGTGTTTAGTGATGAAGCCTATAAGAACGTAGAAAGGTTTTTTCAGCAACGCGGCCGGACAGTTAGTCCGATCAATCGATTGCAGGCCGAAGTGCTGGAGGGCTGTCAGGTGCTGGAGAACAAAAAAGGGACGGCTCCCGGCATGTGGATGGAGCAGGGGGGAGTCGTGTATGTGTCAATGCCGGGTGTGCCGTACGAGATGCAGTACCTGATGGAATCTGAGGTGATGCCACGGTTGAGGAAACATTTCCAAACACCGTTTATCCTGCACCGTACGTTTCTGACCCATGGAATCGGCGAAAGTGTGTTGTCCGAACGCATCAGTGATTTTGAAGACAATTTACCGGAGGGTATTCGTCTTGCGTACCTGCCTTCACCCGGCATGGTCAAATTGCGTTTAAGCGCAACGGGCGAAGAAGCGCGGGTTCGAGACGTGATGGCGGGACTGGAAGCCGATCTGTTGGGTCGTTTGGGTCATTACCATTTCGGTTTCGATGAGGATACCATCACGGGAATTTTAGGCGATCTCCTCGTAAAGAAAGGGTGGACCATGGCGACCGCCGAGAGCTGTACCGGCGGAAACATCAGCAGGATGATCACCTCTGTACCGGGTGCCTCAGCCTGGTACATGGGCTCTACGGTCACCTATTCCTATGCCAGCAAAACCGACATCCTGAATGTACCGGCTGACATGATCCAGGAGCAGGGCGCGGTAAGCGAATCCGTAGTGCGTACCATGGCCGAGCAGGTTTGTATAAAAATGGGTACACAGTGTGCAGTGGCCACCTCCGGCATCGCCGGACCGGGCGGCGGAACCCCCGAAAAACCGGTCGGAACGGTTTGGATTGCCGCTGCAATCCCTGGTCGTGTGGTGGCAAAGCGATTTCAGTTTGGCGACAATAGGCTGATAACCATACAGATGGCATCTGAAACAGCACTACATTTACTCAGAAAGGCGATTCTTGGAGAAGACTTGCTCTGAACAAGCTTTTTTTCTACTTTTGCCCTCCCAATACCTGACACCATGTCAAAGATTTGCGACCTCACCGGAAAACACTCGATCACCGGTAATAACGTCAGCCACTCAAACCGCAAGACCAAACGCAAGTTCCACCCGAACCTGCAAACCAAGAAATTCTATATGCCCGAAACAGGCGAGTGGATCACCCTCAAGGTGAGCACATCCGCTCTGCGTACGATCGATAAGATCGGCATCACGGAGGCCATTACCCGCGCCATCGTGAAGGGTACATTGTAATTCGGGTTTTGCCCGATGATCACCGGTGATCCGTCGCTCCTTACTTTTGTGAGGATGCTACGCGGGTCACCGGTTCTTTTTTGCCTTCTGCTTTCTTCCCATCTGGTCTGTGGGCAGTGGGACGATACCGATCGTTTGTCCCCCGCTTTTCATCGGGGTAGGCGAGAAGCGCTTCGCGAGTTGATGCCGGCAAATTCGGTCGCCGTCTTTTTCTCAAATCCCATCCGAAACCGAAGCAACGATGTCGACTACCAGTTCAGTCAGGCACCCAACCTATACTATCTGAGCGGACACCTCGAACCCAATGCGGTGCTGGTGGTTTTCAAGGATTCAGCCCGGGTTGCCGGTGAATGGTGCAGGGAGGCCTTGTTTGTGGAGGAACGCAATCCGCGCGAAGAACTCTGGACAGGCGAGCGTCTCGGATCGGAACGTGCCAAATCCCGGCTGGCGATTGAAAAGGCCTTTCCGGCCCGCGAATGGCTCAGGTTGGAAATGGACTGGAGTCGATTTTCCTCCGTGTTTGCCGAGTTTCCGGACGCACCCAATGGAACCAATCGCGACAAGACCGACCTGAGGGATTTGTCCGAATATCTTTCCGAAACGCTCCGTGCTCAGCGCGTGGAGGTGAATCCACAGGGTATACCGGTCATCCTTGCCCGTCTTCGTGAAGTCAAAACACCCGAGGAACTGGTTCTGCTGCAAAAGGCGGTCGATATCACCGTCGTCGGATTTCAAGACTTGATGTCGTCGCTGAAGGCCGGTATGCACGAATACGAGGCGCAGGCCCTGGTGGAGTACCACGCACGCAAAGAGGGAGCTGAATACATGGGCTATCCATCCATTTGTGGATCAGGGCAAAATGCGGCTGTATTGCACTATACCTTTAACCGGAAAAAGTTAAAAGACGGCGAGTTGTTCCTCGTTGATATCGGCGGAGAATACCACGGCTACACGGCCGACATCACGCGGACCATGCCGGTTAACGGTACGTTCAGTGCCGAGCAAAAAGCCGTTTACGATCTGGTATGGGCGGCTCAGCAGGCCGGCATACAGCAATGCAGACTAGGGCGTGAGTTCCGCGCGGCCCATAAAGCGGCCTTTGAGG